>CADANQ010000006.1 GCA_902789365.1 uncultured Eubacteriales bacterium | reverse complement strand
GTTTCCCTTCCCCGGACTCCGTTCTTCGCCCGGGGGGCTCGCGGGGGGTACGGGTACCCCCCGCGGTATCTGTTCTGTCCGCAGGACTGAACAGATACCGTGCATGGCCTGTCCGGCTGGGGAAGCTATGACAAGGCTTATGAACGCATGCCTTACTGGGGCATGCGGGGCGGCGACCTGATCGCTTTCCTTCGGTCGCGGGGCTTTGACTGTTACGCCGCTTCGGTCTCCCCCATGGGAAGGGCATGGGATCGGGCGTGCGAACTGTACGCGCAGATTGCCGGTACCCGGGTGGACTACGGCAAAACGCACAGCGAAAAATACCGGCACGGACGTTACGGGCGCGACTTTTCCTCCTGCCCGCTCCTTCCAGAATGGGGACCGCAAACAAGGCTTGCGCTTTTCGGACATTCCTTCGGCGGGACAACAGTACGCCTGTTTTCCGAGCTTATCGCAAACGGCGACCCGGAGGAAAGAGCTTCAAAGGACGCGGACCTTTCGCCGCTGTTCGCGGGCGGAACGGGAGACAGGATCCGCGCCGTGGTCACCCTGGCCTCGCCGATGAACGGTACCACCGCCTACGACATATTTTCAGACCCGTCTTTCGATCCCGAAAAGGCAAAAGCGCCCCGGTGGAGCGTACCTTTTTCACGCCTCATGTCCATGAGAACAAAAACACGGGACGGTTCCCGGGACGGGAGGGACAGCGCCGGATACGATATGCGCCTGGATCACGCAATGGAACTGAACCGCAGGATTTCGACCCTCGGACACGTTTATTATTTTTCCGTTCCCTGCAGCTATACCTCGCCCCGGGCGGACGGCACCCACGCGCCAAAGCGGGGCATGGAACCGCTGTTTGTCCTCAGGTCCTGCCAGATCGGGGCGTATGCCGGAAGGACCGCGGGCGGCTTTGACGTCGGTGAAGCGTGGCGGGAAAACGACGGTCTGGTAAACACCGTTTCCGCCGCCTGCCCGCTAGGCGCGCCCTACGCCCCCCTGGACAAAAGCCATATCCTTCCCGGCCTATGGAATGTGTTTCCCGCGTATCAGGGCGACCATATGTCACTGCAGGGCGGTCTTTTCCACCGGCATGATATCCGCGGATTCTATCTTGAACTCCTGGAAATGATCAGCCGCCTGCAGTAACGCGCCGCAAAACGCCGGACCTTTTATCCCGTTTTTTGAAAGGAGCCGTCCCATGGAGCCCATCGCATTCGGTATGCCCACCCTGGTGGAAAACGAAACCCCGGACGCCGACATTCGCCTGTGCCGCAGCCTTGGTTTGCGCTTTATCGAACTGAACATGAACTTTCCCGAATACCAGCTGGACAGGCTGGAAAACATTGCACCGCTTATCCGCATGGCGGAAGAAGCGGGAATCTATTATACGATTCATCTGGATGAGAACCTGAATCCCGCGGACTTCAATCCGCTCGTCGCCGGCGCGTACCTTGAAACGGTCCGCAGGACCATTATGGCGGCAAAAAAGCTTCTTCCCCTTGCCGAACGGCATGGGGACGGGCCCATGATCCTGAACATGCATATGCATCACGGGGTCCATATCACCCTGCCGGACAGGAAGGTGCAGCTGTACGAGCGTGACCGTTCGCGCTATATGGCGGACATGCGCCGATTCCGGGACTTTTGCCGGGAATGGATCGGCGGCGCGCCGGTGATGATGGCGGTGGAAAACACCGACGGCTTCCGGACATATGAAAAGGACGCCGTGGAAATGTTCCTGGAATCACCCTGCTTCGGACTCACCTGGGATATCGGGCACTCCGCCGCCACGGGAGAAAAGGACCTGCCGTTTATCATGGCGCACGAAGACCGTCTGATTCATTTTCATATCCACGACGGCTCTTTTCGCCCTCCCCGGAATCACCTTGCGGCAGGCGACGGCGAGATTGACCTGCCCGCCCGTCTGAACGTCGCCGCCTCGCACCGCAGCCGGTGCGTGCTGGAAACGAAAACTTCTCAGGCGCTGAAAAAGACCGTGGAATGGCTGCGCGCGAATTGTCCCGAAAGCATCCGCCATTAACTGCCCGCGCCGCTGTTCCCGCAAGGCAAAATCTCACTGGAGGGCGGAAGTATGCTGGATTACCGAATCGTTGAAAAAGCGCCGTTTACCATCGTCGGAGTCAGAAAACCTTTCAATTCGGACACAAGCTACGAGGAGATCCCGAGGTTCTGGGAATCCTGGCTGGCTCAGGGCGACAAGCGCCCGGTCATGGGGACCTTCGGCGTGTGCGCCGATATGAAGGGAAAGGACTTCGACTACTGGATCGCGGACCTTTATTTTCCATGGGAGGATGTCCCGGAAGGCTGTGAAACCCGGGTGATCCCCGCCGGTCTGTGGGCCCAGTTCCCCTGCACGCTAAAAACCCTGCAGGATACCAACACAAGAATCTGGTCGGAATGGCTGCCGTCGCTGAAGGGATACACCCTACACCCTGGCCGGAGACTATGATATCGAGGTCTATCTTCCTCCCGAGGAGGGATCCCGGGAAATGAGCATATATATCTGGGTTCCGCTGAAAAAAGCCTGACGGAAAAATAAGCAAGGGAGAAACACGGATGCATTTCGTGGACGCAAAAGGACTTTTGACCGGCGCGAAGGGGCATTTTGGCATGAATATCTACCGGGGATGCACTCACGGCTGCGTCTACTGCGACAGCCGGAGCAAATGCTATCAGTTCACCCACGCGTTTGAGGATATCGAGGTCAAGCGGAACGCGCCGGAACTGCTGGAGGAAGCCCTGCGGTCCAAACGTCAAAGGGGGATGATCGGCACCGGTTCCATGTCCGACCCCTATATGCACTGCGAGGAGGACCTGAAGCTTACGCGCAGATGCCTTGAGATTATCCTCAGATACGGCTTCGGCGCGGCGGTTCAGACAAAATCCGACCGCGTCCTGCGGGATATCGGGCTCCTGGAGGAAATCAACGCAAAGGCCCTGTGCGTCGTCCAGATGACGCTGACCACCTGGGACGACCGGCTGTGCGCAATCCTTGAGCCCAATGTCTGCAATACGAAAAGACGCGTCGAGGTCCTGCATGAGATGCGCAGACGCGCCATTCCCACCGTTGTATGGCTTACGCCCGTTCTGCCCTTCATCAACGATACCCCGGAAAACATCCTGCCCATCCTGGAGGCCTGCGCGGAGGCGGAGGTGAAGGGGATCGTCTGCTTCGATATGGGACTCACGCTGAGGGAGGGCGACCGGGAATACTTTTACGCGGCTCTGGACAGGCATTTCCCCGGCCTGAAGGACCGGTACATCCGTACTTTCGGGAACGCCTATGAGGTCCCAAGTCCCAACCAGGCCGCCCTCATGGACCTGTTCACCTCCTTCTGCCGGAAGCATGGAATAATGTATAAACCCGAGGAATGCTTCGCGTATATGAGCCGCCTTCCCGAAAAACAGCGGCAGACGACCTTCTGGGACATCTGAGAAAAAGCAATCCCATGTGTCTGCCGCGGGTCGTTACGCTTTTTGCCCGTCACATGCCGGCAGCGGTTGCCGTATACCGGAGCTGCGCAAAGGGTATAGCCGGAGGGCAAACGTGGGGATCAGGCAATCCATACGCTTTTTTCATAGGGCCAACTCCTCCGGATGCAAATCCGCGCTCTGCCTTTATCTCATCTGTGCGGGCAGGAGCCGTCTGTGCATAATCGCGCCCTGATGGCCGCGGTTGATCTTCAGCGCGGCGTCAAAGCTTTCCTTCGCCCGTTCCGCGTCCCCAAGCCCAAGGCTTCCCAGGGCGATCAGGTATTCGCAGTGCGCGCGGCTGCGCAATGACAGGTCCTCGTCAAACAGCTGCAGGTCCGGCAGCGATACAGCGAAATAGTCGATCTTCACCCGGTCGTAATAATGCTTTTCACCGTATGAGATCAGCTTATAGAACCGGCTGCGGGCCCTTTCCTCCCGTCCCAGGGCGCGGCTGGCCAGGCCCTGATAAAAAACCATGTCGGCAGGCTGGTCGTTGTAATACATCGCGGAAGCAGGCTCCTCATCCCCCGCGGCGGCGGCCTCGAGGCGGCGCAGGGCCTCCGTTTCCCGTCCCAGCGTCCTTTCAGCCAGGCCCAGGTAATAATGGATATTGTTGTCCCGGGCTCCCTCCAGCTTGCCCTCTCCGAGATTATGCGGGAACTTGAGCGCCCTTTCAAGCAGGCCTTTTGCCTTTGCGGGGTCTCCCTCGTCCAGAGCCCGAATACCCATTTGGGTCAGGGCCAGGGCGTACTGCGCGGTCACCTTGCCCTCGCCGCCCTCCCACGGATGGAAGGTACGGGCCATGATCTTTTCCAGGGCTTCCTCATGCCTTCCCAGATCATTGAGCAGAGCGCAGTATTCCGTGTACAGGTCATCCCGCAGGAAGGCGGTCTCCCTGTGCGCGTCAAGGAAAGCAAAGCGGTCCTCCACGCTGTAATTCAGTTTGCCGTAAAGCTGGAACAGCTCCAGCAGGACGCGGGCGTCGGACTGATCCAGGGCGTATGCCAGCTCCATGCAGCGCTTTGCTTTTTCGCGTTCCCCCCGCTTATTGAAATACGCCAGGCTCAGGTTGCGCCATACCGTAGGGAATTCCCCGTCGATGCCTGCGGATTTTTCCCAGCAGGCGACGGCGTCTTCATACTGCCGTTTGTCATACCACAGGCAGCCCAGGTAATAAGGCGCCCTGGCGTCCTTATCGTTGTTCCCGATCGCGTAATTCAGGGCGGCGATGTCCTCAAGTTTGTTGGGAAAGCAGTAAAGTGGATCCGCGTCCGCGGCATTTTCCAACGCCTGGGCGGCGTATTCCCCGTCGCCGTTCAGGCGGGCGTAAAGCGCAAGGTAATACCACACCATGGGGCCGGGATCCGGGCAGCATTCCAGGATAAAGACGGCGTCGGCGTAATAACCCGCCTCGGCGTAATCGATGGCGCATTCAATGAAGCTGCTGACCCGGCCGTTCATCAGTTTTATCGCGCCTTCGATGTCGCCGGATTCAATGCGGGATACATAATCGAAGGCGTCCAGGCGCAGATTTTCATCGAACCATTCCCCGGCTTCCGTATCCCGCCCCAGGGAATCCAGGATCAGCCCTTTCAGGGCCCGGGCCTTCAGGTTATGTCCGTTTTTCACCAGAGAACGTTCGATGTGTTCCAGGGCCAGGTCATATTCACCGCGCTTTGCGTCGATGCAGGCAATATGATAATATCCGGTCTCCTGCTCCGCCGCGGTCCATACGGCCTTGAAGAAAGCGTCATACGCTTCGTCGTCCCGTCCCTGATACCTGAGCGTAAGTCCCAGGTTCAGGTATGCTTCGCTGTCATAAGGATTGGGGTTGCGCTCTGTCATGCGGGCAATGGCGGCGCGGAAATACCCTTCCGCCGCGGCAAATTTTCCACGGCGCAGGAGCAGCGTGCCATAGGCGTTATTTGCCCGGATATCCCCCGGATCGCGTTTCAGCGCCTCCAGATAATAGGGATCCGGCAAATAAGTTGCGTGCCGGTACTGCTCCAGATGGAGGCCGGTAAGATACAGTTCCTCATTGGTCATAATCTCCTCCGGCAGTCTGGCCGGGGGCATGGGATCGGGGATCTTCTCTATCTTCGCCGGCTGCGGCGTATAATCCAGCAGCTTCCTTCCGCCCGAGGTATAAACAGCCAGTGTCAGCGCCGTTTCAGGGACGGAAACAGCAATTTCATCCTCCAGGACGCTGACAGGGCTCAGATCGCAGGTTCGGTCATAAACGATCCCGCCCCCGGCCGTCAGAGTCACCCGGGCTTTATCAAACTTCCGTGAGGCATAAACCGCGATCCGCGCCCTGCCGTCCTTCACCTCCAGGTTCATCGCGCATTCCCGGCAGGCGTTCTTCACATAGCCCGCCGCCTTGTAGGGCATGAAATACTGGGTGAAGGTCTTTTCCTCAAAGGGTTTAAGCCAGGCAAAGTCCGGCTGGTTGTCGCAGTACATGCCGGTCATCAGTTCGATATACGGGCCGTTTTCGTCGGTCAGGTTCCTGTCCCAGGCCTGCCCGAAATCGCCGCAGCCCCAGGTCCACTGTTTCTTTCCCGGGGAAACGTGATGATCGGCAATATGCAATATGCCCGCGCCGGCGCCGTAATCGTAGCCTCCCACAAAGTTATAATCGCTGCGGGCGCACATATACGAGGTTGGAACGGGAATATTCTTATAGCGGCTGATATCCACTCCCGCCCCGTAATCATGCTTGTAATACACCCCCGTGGCGATGGGGAACCTGCTCACGTCCCGTTTTCCGTGGTCATACACGGCGCGCACGTCCGGCGGGAACACGCTCTGCGTCTTATCGTTCACCGCCACGGCAGGATTGGCCCACCACAGGAAGGTCTGGGGCAGATTGGTGCGGTTGTACAGTTGGCCCCTGATCTCTATGTACGCCCTGTCGGGATAAAGCGTGAAGGTCATTTTCCCCTTTGTGCCGTACATCTGGTCCACTTCGGACATTTCCACCGATACGCTGCCGTCCGCGTTCTCCGCGGTGCGGTAATCAACGGGGCCGAAGGTGGTGGGCCGGTGATGCTGGGG
The DNA here is from genome assembly GCA_902789365.1 of uncultured Eubacteriales bacterium. Taxonomy (GTDB): domain Bacteria; phylum Bacillota; class Clostridia; order Christensenellales; family Aristaeellaceae; genus RUG756. The sequence continues at coordinate 65,240 of CADANQ010000006.1, read as the reverse complement.
CCAGTTGAACTCGATACCGCCGGAAATCCAGGGACCTGTCAGGCCCACCAGCGCGGGCTTGATCACCTCGTTGTAATACACGAAATCATAGCCGTTGGTCTTGTCATATGCCCTTTGGATTCGTCCGCCCAGTTCGGGCAGCACCATCACCCTGAGATAATCGTTCTCCAGCCATACCGCGGTATAGGGCCTGTCCTCCTTTTCGTCCAGGATCTTATCGATCACCGGAAGCGGGTACACCTTGCCGCTTGAGCCCTGATATACCCTCTTCTCCAGAAACATCGGGTTTCTGTCCGCCTTCCCCACGCCGTAGGTGGGGATTGTCACCGTTTCCACCCGGACACTTGCGTTCATGCTACCTGTCCTCCTTACGCGCCATGATGCGCCGTCTTCCTTCCGGAATTACATAGTCGTCCGCACAAACCAGTTCGGCGGACAAAAGCTCCGCCTCTTCCGTATCCGCCCTTTCCGCAAGACCCGCCATGGCGGAAACATCCACCGCAACGCCTTTCCTGACGGGCGTCAGGTATATGACCAAGGGCCGCTTCTTCAGGTCTTCCGCGTACGGATCAAGGCGGATGTCCCATTCACCGCCGTTGCAGAAATTGTCCGAAATCATCTCGCCTGCAGCGAACGCGCTGCCGATATCCCCCCGGTACCGCACCCGAAGCAGGGTCCGCTTGCGGCCCGTCAGGCGATCCGCGGGCAGGTTTATCACATACCGCCCGGCGCCGGTCCGTCGCCATGCGACCGGTTCCGGCCGAAGGCCGCTGTCGACGCGGCGGCACAAAATAAACTTTCCATCCTCCTCCGACCAGGCATAAATATCCGCGAAGCCGCGCTCGATTTCCGCCTTCAGTTCCTCCCCGTCCCACAGGAGCGGTTTTTCGCACAGCCACGCCGAATCCCCGAACACCCAAAGATTCCCGGCGTCCCACCTTGAAAGCGTCATAACGGTCTCATTTCCCGCCCTGAACGCTTCCCCGGCCCGGGAGCGGATTTCCCGGCCCCGGAAGCAAAAGACCGGCTCCATCCCGTCCGGAGCCATAAAAAACCATGTATTTCCGACGCGGGCCAGGGGCTGGGCGGAAGCCCAGTCCAGCACGAGGCCGCCGAGGGGCATGCCGAAGGGCAGGATGGCGTTTTCCCCCGCCGCGATATCAAAACGGAAGAGTACCTCCCCGCCCTTAAGGACCAGGCGAACCTCGTCACCGTGCCGGTCACGCATATCCGCATGGTCCTGAAAATTGTTGACGAACAGGAAGCCGCTGTTTCCCTTCACACGGGCTGAAAAACGCAGCGGCCCCGGGTCTTCGGGCCGAAGCCCTTTCAGATGCTCCGGCAGGACGGCCCTTGTTTCCTCAAGAAATCCGGAAAACAGTTTGCAGAACATATGGATGGCCTTCAGCCGCCCGTAGCTTTCCCTGACCTGCCCGAACTCCCCGACAGCCGCCTGGTAATCATAGCTGCGCTTTGGCACCTGACCTTCGTTCAGGAAGGGGATCTGCCGGCCCGTGGGGGTGGTGCCGCCCCTGTACATATAATAGCCCAGCAGGTTGCACCCGCTGCCCAGTTTGATGTTGGCCAGGGCGTCGACAGCCCGCATATCCAGCCGGAAGCGGTATCTGTAGCTGCACATCATGCCGCCCATCATCTCGCAGCAGGCATAGGGACGGCTTTCCGGGTCATAGGAGGGTTCGAAATTGTATTCCTTTGTGACGGCGCTGTTGTGGTTGTCCCGATAGATATATTCGGGTGTGGCGGGATGGACCCCGGGCTTATTGTAAAACAGCCAGGGCTGATAGGAATACCCGCCCCACAGGGGCAGGGCCTCTTCCGTGGGCGTCACCGCGCCGCCCCAGGCCGTGGCGGTATAGAAGGGCGTCACGATGCCCTCCTCAAGCATAATCCTTTTAAGGGAAAGCATATACTCCGTTCCCGAATGACCGCTGGTGATCCACTCATTGGATACGCCCGCGGTCATCTCCCAGGGAGCGCAGGAATGCATGTATTCGTTTTCGATCTGGACGCCCACGACGCAGCCGCCCCGGCTGAAATAGTGCCCGTCCATTTGTCGGTGAACAGCGCGGAAAAACTTCCGCACCGCCTCCAGGAAACCGGGATTGTTCTCCCTCACTTCATAGGGCTTTCCGTACAGCCAGTCGGGCAGGCCGCCGTTTCGCATCTCCCCATGAGCGAAGGGGCCGATGCGCGCGATCACCATCATATGATGCTTTTCGCAAACCTCAAGAAAGCCCCTCAGGTTCCGGCACCCATCGAAGCGAAAAACGCCTTCCTCTTCCTCGTGGACATTCCAGAACACGTAAGTGGACAGGATATTGACGCCGCCGCACCGCATCTTGACGACGCTGTCCTCCCACTGGTCCGGAGCGACGCGGGAATAATGCATTTCCCCGCTGATCCCGAAGAAAGGCTTTCCGTCAGCCGTCATATAGTAATTTGTGAATCCGATCTTCCGCCCGTCCGGGGCGATGCCCGAAAATTTCTCCCCAAGGGAAAAGATCCTTTTCCCCGGGATACGGGACAAATCCAGCGTATACACGGATCATCACACTCCGTCGTCCGTTCTTTCAGCGGGTTTGGCTGATCGTGAGGTCCCTGTAATCATGCGCGGAATGGGACAGTTCTTCATGCGTACTTCAGGAGGGTCTGACGCTGATCCTCAGATGATTGAGGCCAAGGGCGTTCGCATATGAAACCTCCGTCGCAAGTCCGCGGATCAGCCGGATGCCGTTATGCTCTCCGGGAGCATCGCCTTCCCGCATATATTTTGTCGGATCAAAGCCGAGGCAGTCGTCATGGAACCGGAGGATCCAGCCGTCGGTGTTTTTTTTGACCCTGATATCTATGCTGTGGGCTTTGCCGTCACCAAACCCGTACCTCACGATATTGCCGCCGATTTCCTCCACCGCAAGAGAAAGGATCATGGAAACGCGCTTTGACGCGCCTTCCCTTTCGCAGAACGCGGCGACCGTCCTGGAACAGTCCATCACCTCGTCGGCGGAATGGCACACCGCGTCCAGGCCGGGATGGGTCTCTCCCCGGAAAGCCGGAGGCAAAAGCATCATCACCTCGGGGAAACACTTTTCCCCGCTCTTCAGGCGCAGAGCGGCGAACATGATCAGGAAAGCGAGTAGCTCCCCGGCCGGGAAGGAAAGCCAGATGCCCGGCATGCCGATCAGTCCGTTCAGCGCAAAGAGGCAAAGCACCTCGCAGCCCAGGGTATGCATAAATGTAAAGACGATATTGCACGCCTGCATCTTCATGCTCTGATAGTATCCCCTGAGGGCCATGTTGACGCTGCGGAAGACGATTGACAGCGAGAACAGGCGCAGTCCCATGACGGCGGTGCCGAAATAACTGTCCCCGGCCTTGTAAAACATGGTCATGACGGGCGAGGCTGCAAGCAGCGCGGCAAGTATGATTGCGCCGTTGAACAGGACGGAATATTTCATGGCCGCCCTCATCAGGCTTTTGAGGGAAGCACCGTCCTCTTCCTTTCCGTAAAAGCCGGCCAGTGTGGATACCGTGTTCCCGATCGCGGAAGACATGCACTGCAGAAGCGACAGCGCGGACATCGTCGAGGCGTATACCGCCAGCAGGTCCGGACCGTATCTGCGCGTGATAAAATTGTTATAGATATATCCCATCGCCGTGATCATCAGCTGCTTGATCACATAGATATAACCGTAAATAAAGATATCCTTCACAAAGGAAAAACGGACGGAACCCGGCACGAAGCGGAACAGCCGTTTTTTTCCGAACCGAAGCAGAATCACAACGGCCAGCCCCGCAAGCTCGCTGACGGCCGTGGCGGCTCCCATACCCCAAAGCCCCATATGGGCCACATATCCGTTGAGCAGATCCAGGGCAATATCGACCGCCGCCATCAGGGCAAACGACAGCATCAGCTGCTTTTTCCCGCCGCTGACCAGCGCTGTTCCCGACAGGACGGAAAAGAGCACGTACGGAAGGATGCCCAGGGCGTTTCCCCGGATATATTCGGCCGCAGGCCCCTGAAGATGCTCCGGCGCGCCGGACAGTCTTGCGATATGCACGGACGCCGTCAGGTACGCAAGCGTCAGAATGCCGCCCAGCGAAAGAGAGAGGATGATCGCCGTCGAATAGGCCCCGTCGCGTTTTTTTCCGTCCTGTTCGTTCGCGTTTCTGGAGAGCAGGACCGACACGCCCGTCATCAGAAAACCGAACACCGCCATCTCGACGCTGATCGCCGTGTTGGCAAAGGAAAAAGCGGCCATGGCCTCCGAGCCCAGGCATCGCTTGATCACAATCGCGTCAATCACATTGGCCACGATCTGTGAAATAAAGGAGAGCATCTGTACGCCGATCAGGCTTAAAAACAGTCTCTCCACCATATCGCTTTTTTTTCTCCGGAACACGTTCATTCTTCTTTCAGGATGCGGGCCAGATCATCACGGATGAAATCCGGCAGCCAGTCTTTATGTCCTTCAAAATCCTCGCGGATCTGTGTGGAGTTGCATATCCTTTCGCAGATCTGAAAAGAGATGCCGGGGAATTCATCCCGGCTCGCCTCCACCAGCTTCGCGCCGTCCTCCCCGAGCCACACCTCGTCGATCGGCTCGTTCAGCATCTCCTCAAACAGGCGGATGAACGAGGCAAAAATGCTTCCGGTATAGGATTTTCCTTTAAAATCGTCCGTGGAAAACATATGAATATGAATCCTGTGATCCCGGTCGGCGCTGATTCTTTCGAACCATTTCATTTTCATTTCGCGGCTTGCCAGATCGACGCCTTCGTTGTAGCGGACGAACAGATGCAGTTCCTTCCTTACCGCCAGAATCCTGTCAATCATCAGCAGGTGCCCTTTGTGCGGCGGATTGAATGAACCCATAAAGACAACGACTTTATCCTTTTCGCTCATGCCCTGTCCCTCCCTCAGCAAAGGTCGTCCTTTTCAAGATCCGCCTTCAAAGCTTCCAGGCCGGGGAACAGCACGGCCCGCGCGTCCTCCAGCGGCTTCCAGGTCAGGTAGTTTTCAAGGCCCGGAGCGATCGCGTACATGATCGCCAGCTTCAGGTGGGCGAAGCGGCGAATCAGGTCTTCCTTTCGTTTAAGCCCGATTTCCGTTTCGTCCGGGAAATAGAGCCGAAGGACCCTGTCCCACAGCCTTCTGCAGACGTCCGTGTCGATGCCCATGCCCGCCTTGATAAAGGCCGGCTGATAGGATCCCACAAGGATATGGGAAACATACATGCCCGCAAGGTCAAAGATGGGATGCCCGCGGGAAACGTCCCCCAGGTCGATCAGCATCAGTTCGTCCTCTCTGTACATCACGTTATTGGCGTGATAATCCCCGTGAAGCATCGTATCCCTGTCAGGCACGCTGTCGATCAGGCCGTGCAGCGCCTCCTTTTCCGCTCCGCTCAGGAAAGCGGAGGATGCGTCCACATACCCGTGATATATCTCTTTGGCCTCCGGCAGGTCGCCCTTCCCCACCGGCGTTTGATTGATCTGCTTCAGAAGGCCGGCGTACCGGGCCGCCAGCTCGTCGAACATCCCGGGCGTCCGGTCCAGTTTCCTTGAAAATTCCTCCGCCCCGGCCATCTCGAAGATGATGCCGTAGCAGTCGTCTACCTGCACGATGTCATAGGAAATCACGGTCGGGATGCCCGAAAGAAGCACCTTCTGCGCGTATTTTCTCTCCCGCCGGATGATGTCGATGGTCACCTTCTGGTTGAATACCTTGACGACCCTGTCCTCGTCCAGTCGGTAGATCATGCCGACGGTGCCCTTTGCAATCAGCGCGCTGTCGTCCAGATGGATCCGCCGGAACGCTTTCTGGACATCCATCAGCGTGTTCAGGCCCGTCACTTCAAAAATGTCGTAAACCGTCGGGGACACCCCGAAGCAGTGAACCCTGCAGCCGGACTTCACAACGGTAATCAGAGCGCGGAGCCCCGTGCTGGATATATATTCCAGTCCCTCACAGTCTATGACCAGTTCCTCCGCGGACTGATCCCTGATGAGCGCGGAAACCTTTTCAAACCATTCGGCGGTGTTCGTCGTATCCAGTCTGCCTGACAGCGTGACTTCAAGTTTTTTCGTCGCCATTCGGGAATCAGCTCCTTTTCAGCGGCACTACGCCCCGGGGCAGCTCCTGACGCGGTCCGCAAAAGGCCGCCCCATAGCGACGTTTTTCATTATGATACCACAAATACCGGCAGGTGTGAACCCCTGTCAGATATCTGTCATAACCGAAAACCATCGAAGATGCTAAAACGGCTGAACCATATATCCCCGCCGGAAAAGAAGACGGAGAGCCGTACTTCCTCCGGCTCTCCGCCTTCAAATTGTGATCAGTTTTCCCGCGTCCATACGCAGAAGGACGTCGGCGTAATCTGCGGCTTCCCGTTCATGGGTGACCACAAAAACCGCTTTTCCCGTCCGCGCCGCTTCCTTCAGAATCTCCAGCGTCAGGATGGTGTTTTCATCGTCAAGATCGGCGGTGGGTTCGTCCGCAAAAACAAAATCGGTACCCGCGGCCAGGGCGCGCGCAACGGACATCCTGCGAAGCTCGCCGCCGGAAAGCTCCCCGGGCCAGACTTCCTTCAGCCGCAGTATACCCAACCGTTCCATAAGGGTCCCGGCCTGTCGGACAGGCGGATCAAGTCCTGCCAATGCGGCGGGAAACAGAATGTTTTCCATGACCGTCATGGAAGAAAGAGCCGCGTTTCCCTGAGGAATCACGGCAAAGCGCCGCGCCCGCAGCCGTGAAAGTTCTGTGTCCGGCAGGCTGTAAATATCCTTCCCGTCCAGCGTCACGGTCCCGTCCGACGGGGGCAGCAATCCTGCCAGCATTGTCATAAGCGTCGTTTTCCCGCTGCCGGAACGGCCTGTCAGGACCGTCATTTCTCCGCCGCGAAGCGTCAGGTCAACGCGGTGTACGGCTTCAAAAAAATTGCCGTCTCCCGTATTGCGCCGAAACCGTCTGTCAAGGCCGCAAGCGACAAGCTCCATATCAGGTCCCCTCCCTCATAATCACGCCCGTGTCGGCCCTGCTCAGCTTTCGCGCCGGGATCAGGGCGGCCGCGGGTCCGACAAGGCAGACCGCCGCCAGGGAAGAAACGCAAAGGGCAAGCATAACCGGCCATTCAGGCCGCAGAAAGGGCAGCCCCAGGGTTTGCTCGATCAGGCCCGAGAACGGCAGAAGGATAAGCAATCCGAGAAAAATCCCGATCAGTCCGCCGAAAAAGGAAACCAGCGCCGCCTCCTTCAGCGCAACGCCGGCAAGGCCTCTTCGTGAAATCCCAAGCATACGCAGAACCGCAAACTCGCGCCTGCGTTCGCCTCCCAGCAGCAGGAAAGCCGCCGTCAGCAGAACCAGGTCCAGCAGCCATACGCAGACGATCAAAACGGCAATGGTATGCGCCACGCCATCAAGGGAACGCTCCACGTCCGATGTAACCGTCCGGGTCCGGATGACGGTGACTTTGGGGCTGCGCGTCTGGCTGATCTTCCCCGCAAGCCTTTCCGCTTCACCCGGGGCCGCTTTCACATAGATGGCGGAAACGACACCGGCGGGGTCGCCGTCGATTTTCAGTTCGTGGTTCATTTCCCGCGCCGCCGACAAAAGCTCCGCTATCGTCTCCATGTTGCAGTAAACCGCGGTATCCAGGCCGGTGCCGCTCTCGTCAAGGCGGGCCGTCACCAGGCAGGGCTGCCCGTAGATGCGGATGATTTCGTTGACCCCCGCGCTTACCCTGCTGCCCGCGACGACTTCCATTTTTCCCAGGTCCGTTTTCAGCCGCTCCCCGATCCACGGGCGGATGGTAAAGTCCGTTTCCGGGTCAAAGCCGATGACCTGAATGGGCATGGAGCAGCAGTCCGCCCGCAGGCTGGCCAGAAAAACCTGTCCGGAAGCCTGCGCGACGCCTTCCATCGAGCGGATTTCTTCCAGTTTGGAAGCGCTCATATAATAATATCCGGTGGTGCCCTGCAGATAAATCTTCTCCGGGTCGATCTTCCCGCGGCTTGTGGCCGGGACCACGATCAGGTCCGCTCCGAGACGGTTTTCAAGGCTGTGAAGACCGCTGTTCAGGCTGACGACAATCACCGATCCCGCAAAAAGAGACAGCGCCAGAAACGCGATCAGCGCCGTAAGCGAGGCGGTGCGCCCGGGATGGCGCACAAGATTGCGCATGGGCAGCTTTCGGGTGGTCATGAACCGGCCCTCCGTCTTTTTTCCGCCAGGGTCAGCGCGATGCGCCACAGGGAGACGATCAAAACCAGCACGCCCACTACCAGCGCCGTGGGACACGTCACCAGGCGGCAGCGCATCGTATCAGCCCCGCAGACAGGCACGATTCCCCGGGGGATCAGGATTACCAGGACGGCCGCGGCGGCCGTCAGGCAATGAGGCACCAGGCGGGGGCAAAGGAAGGACACGCCCGAGAGCGCGGTGATGACGCCGCCCATGACCGTCAGCCATGTTTTCAGCGGAGCGCATACGGCGGCGCTTCCGTCCGGGTGAACGCAGGGGCCCGCGAACGTCTGAACTGCGACGGAAAGCAGGATGCCAAGGAAAGCCGCGGCGGAGCCGAATGCGATGTCTCTTTTTTTCATGCGGTTCACTCTCCGAAATGTTCGTTGACGACCTCGCGGACCAGCCGTCCGTGCTCAAGGACAATGGTGCGCTGGGCTGCCTCGGCCACCTCGGGATCATGGGTAACGACGATCAGGGTGGTCCCCTCCCGGTGCAGCTGACGGAACAGGTCCAGTACGATGTTTTCATTGGTTTCGTCCAGGTTGCCGGTGGGTTCGTCCGCGAGGATCAGCTCCGGATGATTGATCAGGGCTCTGGCCACGCATACGCGCTGCTGCTCGCCGCCGGAAAGCTGGCTGGGCAGGTGCCTCGCGCGCTCCCGAAGGCCCACCCTTTCCAGCGCTTCCAGCGCCTCCGCTTCGTCGGGCATGGAATGATAGTACTGGGAAACCATGACATTTTCAACGGCCGTCAGATAATTGACCATATGGAACTGCTGAAAAATCAGGCCGATCTTGTCCCGGCGGATGTCGGTCAGCCGTTTGGAGGATTCCTTCGCGATGTCGATTCCGTCAAGGAAAACCTGGCCTTTGGTGGGCTTGTCCATACAGCCGATGATGTTCATCATCGTGGATTTGCCTGAGCCCGAGGGGCCCATGATGGCCACCCATTCCCCCTGATCCACCCGGATGCTCACGTTGTCCAGGGCCTTCAGTTCGCCGTATATTTTGGAGACATTTCGGATATCAAGCAGACTCATGGTCATTCTCCTTTCAAAACCAGCGCGGGGTCGACGGCCACGGCGCGCCTGACGGGCAAAAGACAGCTGAGGGCCGCCACCGCCATGGACACAATCACCGTGATCGGCAGCAGCCAGAAATTGAACCGGATATCGGATCCGAATACGTTCACACTGACCACCTGCGCAAAGACAAAACCCAGCGCCGCGCCAAGCAGCCCGCCCAGCGCGCCGAGGAACAGTCCTTCCCCGAGGAATTCCCCGCGGATGGCCCCGTCCGACGCGCCCAGAGCCTTCCTCAGGCCGATTTCCCTGCGCCGTTCCGTAACCACCGCCATCATGGTGGTCGAAACGCTGACCATGGTCAGCACCAGGACCACGAGAGTCACCAGGAAGACCAGCGCCTGCAGCTTGCCCAGCACCGCGGTCTCGGATTTGGTCACGCGCTTCACCAGCCGCGCCGTGGCATGGCCCGATGACGTTATCTCTTCCGCATAGCGCTCCAGATTGTCCTGGGTCGCGGAAACGGAGAGTTCCACCAGGTCCAGCCGGTCCGATTCGCCTGTGATCGCGCCCATATCGGCAAGGGACATATAAATATATCCCTCTTCCTCCCCGCCTGTCTCAAGGATGCCGACCACGGTGTAATTGATCGTGCGGGGAACAAGGACCGCGCTTTCTTCCGTCACGGGCTTTGCGTCCATGATTGCCCGAACAACCGCCTCCGAGGTTACGGTAGCCCCGGACACGGCGTCCACATCCCTTCCCAAAACCAGGTCTTTGGGATCCTTCCCTATAAAAAGAGCGGTAAAATCTTCTTCGCTGCATCGCGTGCCGACGCCCGCCGTTTCGCTGGACGTATCCACGCTGAGGGAAGCGATCATCCCGTCCTCGCCGATGGTAAAGGTCACATACACCGGATTGTCGTTAAAGCCCTCCCGGCTACCATACCCCTGAGCGCGGCCGGTAAGCGTCATCCCCGGAAGGATGTCAAAATCCTCCTCCCGATCTTCCTGCGGTTCGCTCGGCGGAAACCACGTAAGCTCCATCACGCCGTTCAGCCTCGCGCCGACGGTGTCCGCCACGCCCTTCCCGACCAGCACCTCCCTGGGGCCTTCGGGATATCGGCCTGTCACCTTGAAATACGGGCTGGTTCGCTTCACCTGTTCAAAATCCGTGCCCGCGGCGGCGAAGGATTGCTGTCGGCGCACCATATTAAGATAGACATATCTGTAGGGGGCGGCCCCCACCCGTTCCTCGTCGGGGATCAGCGCCATGGCGGCGTCCGCCTCTTCCCGCGTCAGGGCGGAGCCGGAAGGAACCAGAAGCATGTTCGCGCCGTAGGAGCGGAACTGCGCCGCCATCTGCCTGGGCACATCCACATAAACCGTCACAAGGCCGGCAAGAATCGTCGCGCCGATGCCGATGGAAAGAAGGGCGATCAGCATCCTGGACCTGCGGCGCAGGAGGGAGGCGGTAATCATCCGAAGAAACATTCTGCGTTTGCTCATTGTGCGCCTCCTTCCTCAGGCCTTGCTGCCATGCAGCACTTCGGCCGGATCCAGCCGCAGGATCATGCGGATGGCCGGCAGGGAACCGGCGACGGTCACCAGCGAGATCAGCACCGCCACCACCGGAATAACCACCGCCTTGATGTCAATGGATGAACCGAAAACCCGCCTGCCGATGAACCGCGCCATCCCAAGGCCCGCAAAATAACCGACCGCCGTGCCCACCATGGCCGTCAGCAGAATCTCCGCCATGACGACGCAGGTAATGGCCTTGTCGTGGGCCCCGACCGCTTTCAGAAGGCCGATCTCCCGGGACCTTTCCATGACCGATGCGGTCACCAGATTCGAAATGCCCAGCGCGGCGCCCACAAGGCTCAAAGCGGTAATAAGAATCATCAGAAGCTGCGTCTTATTCAGAATCTCTCCCTCGCTCTCCGCCACCTGCCGAACCGCTGAAGCGGCGGAATCCGTAATGACCTCGGTAATCTGATAGCATACCGCGCTGACATATGCCGTGCAGTACCAGGTATCGTAATCGGCGCGGGAGAGCGCCTTGGGATTCTGGGCGGCGCGCCTGGCCAGGTCGTTGTCGGGGGTCGTGATGGCGCTGACCTCGACGGAGGCCACCTTGCCTTCCAGGCCCGCCAGACTTTGCGCAAGGTCCAGAGGGACCCAGACCTGTTCGTCGGCGCTGTCGCCGGAATCGAAGACGCCCCGTACCGTGACCGACGCTTCCGATGCCGTTCCGGTCAGCGTGATGGTATCCCCTTTTGCGATGCCAAGCCTTTCGGCAAGCGCGGCGCCCACCATAATCTCCCGGTCCGCCCCGGGAGCCTGTTCGTCAATCCAGTCCCCGTCCGGAACATCCCACCAGGACCGAAGACTTCGTACGCCGGCGTCCAGTTCCTCGCCCGTGGGCAGGGACAGGTGGTGGTTGAACCAGGTTCCCGTAACGGAAACCGTTTCTTCCCCGATCCGGGCGCTGATGCTGAGGAAAGGGGCGAAATCGCGGATATTGAAAGCCCAGAAGATGGTTTTCAGGTTGCCGAGCTCGTCCTCCTTCAGCCAGGCCTGCTTCAGCTCCGTCCCGTCGTCCTCTACGTCGTAAATCTCCGACAGAAGAGAGGAAGCCTTGGGCTTTACGACAATATTGGCGCCATAGGCTTTCAGCTCCTCATTGACCTTGTCTCCCACGTCCAGCATCACGTTGATCATGGAAGTGGCCAGAGAGGCTCCCAGCGCGATCGTCAGCGCAATAAGCAGCATCTTGCTCCACTGCCTTATCAGGGCGCCTTTGATCATCCGAAAAAGCATGCCGTGTTCCCCTCCTTCACTTGAATTCTTTTTCGCCCGCGATCAGGTCGTCCATGGCGAAGACGATGTTTCCGCCCTCCACCCGGAAAGAGAGGGGAATCGGGTTGCAGCCGCCGGCAAGGCCGATGGTGTTGGTGTTCATCACCACATCGCAGCGCTTGCAGACCACCGTGTCCCCCCTTTGGAAATAACCGGCGCTGCCGCAGACTTCGCAGGCATCCAGCCCGACCCCGTATGCCGCGGAATTGGGTTTTCGGATCACGATCCAGCGGACACGGGGCGCCTTGTTCGGCGATCCGGACCGGTTCATTTCAAACGCGTGAAGGTTGAAATCATCCACCTGACTCAGCGGGATGCGGACCTCGATCCTGGAGGTGTCGTAATTTTTCACATCGACGGCTTCGATCTCCCGTTCCTCTCCGTCCTCCCCGATGTATACAATGGCGTATGTTTCCCCTTCGGGGACGGGCGGCGGACGGTTGCAGATTTCGTAGACCACGGTCAGGCTGACCATGATCGCGGCCAGTGAAAGGAGCACAACGGCGGCCCACCTGCGGCTGTGCCGGTTGTCGGAGCGCAGGCGCCGCTTCTCGGCCGCGTTTCGCCATATGCCGCGCAGCCTCAGGCTTCTCAGGAAAAGCACGGCGGGCGGAATCATGGCCATCAGCGCATACAACAGCAGGATAAAGACCCCGTTTTCAAGATACCCTCCCCTCGCGTGATTGCCGGCCATATACCATTTCCACCCGGGCAAAAGCGGCCCGCCGGCGCTTGCGTTGTTCCGCACCGTGAATTTGAGGAAGGTTTCCGCTCTCAGACGCGGGAACAGCTCCGGGACCCAGCCCGGCCGTGTTTTCACGGTCCATTGCTGCAGGATCATGCCGTAAAATACAAAGAAAAGCGCAAACGTCATCAGCGCCGCGGTCAGGCGCAGCACCCAGCGTCCGTCGCTGACGGGACGGGCGTCCCGGTTGTTCCACAGCACTTTGATTTCGCTGAGGCGCATGCAGCATTTATACAGGAACCGGGCATAGACCGCCAGCAGGATAAGGCCTGTCAGCCAGCCGGCCAGACGAAGCAGGAACACATCGGAAAGAATCCCGTTGTCTCCCATTTCAAAATCCCGGGGGGCCCACATTACCGTCCAGGCTTTATATGCGAGCAGATCGGCGGAAAGCAGGGCGGATAGAACGCATACGGCGGCTTTGCCCGCCCGCGATCCCCTTTCCCGCGAAAAAACGGAAACCGTGATATGCAGCGGCACCAGCATAACCATGGCGGCATACCACAGATACAGGTTGATCTGCGTATCCGGAACGGCTTTCCTGTCCGGGAAAAAGAATGCCGGAAACTCATGCGTTACAGCCCGGAGCACGGCCAGGGCCAGGCCCAAACCGATCCCGGCCAGCATCATGTTCTTCCCCGCTTTGCCAAGGTTTGTTTTTGCGAGCGCATACATTACCGTGATGATTGTCACAACAATGAAAAGGGTTTCCGGGACCTTATACATATGGAGCAGCACGTCAGTGACCTCCGATGAGCAAGGAATTATACCGGACCTGTTCTTTCGCACCGTCTGAGGCGCCTTCAGATCCGAGCAGAACGGCATAACGCGTTATATCGCGTTGGGTTACAGCACAATGGCCGGCGCGACCCTCCCCCGCGGAGAATCGCGCCGGCTCAGGATGAGCCCGTGTCGGTCCGGCCGGATTACCATTCCTGCACGAAATATTCCCATCCCTCGAAGGTCACTTCAATGGGTTCGGCCCAGAAGCGGCCTTCCACGCCGGTCTCGGGGTCCACATGCAGCAAGTAGCCGTTTTCAGCGGGGCTGTGGATGGTGAGCACAAGGCTGTACACGCCGTCCACATCCAGTTTGATATTGGCGCCGTAATGGGGGCCGTCCGAGGCCGCCATGGGCATGAAGGTGCCTTCGGAATACACCTTGCCGTCCGCGTCGACGACCTTGTAATCGATGGTCAGGTAGGGAATCCAGTCGCCCACGCCGTAGCCCAGGTTGTTCTCATTGGCGGAGATATCGGCTTCGATATGGATGTTGGCTTCCTCAACGCTGAGGCCGGCCTCCGCGGCAGGTTCCATCACAACAGGCTGAAAATAAACGGCGGCAATATGAATGATCGAATCGGGACCCACGTCCTGCTCGTCACCGATCGGAAATTCCTCAAAACCCGCTTCATCCTCCGCAAGGGCGGAAACGGCAAACAGCATCATGGCGGCAAGCAGCAGCGCAAACAGTTTTTTCATCATGGATATCCTCCTTTTCTTCTTTGGAAAGTACCGAAAACCTTTTTCAGTATATGCTTACGGACGGATCCGCAGCGGGGTCGCGGGACGTCCGAAAGACGCGAATCATTCCGCGGGAACCGCTCCCGGCGCGTCATTCTCATCCGTGCCGGCCGCATGGACGCCTTCGGTCCCCGCCAGTTTTTCCTCGTACATTTTCCGCTGGGCGGCGAGCTTTCCGCGGTAATGCGCGCAGAGGAAGGTGACGATGAGGACAACGGCAAGGATCATTTGAGGCAGGAGCGTTTCAAGGTAAGGATAGACGCCCAGCACCTGCACCACATCGTTCTCGGGTATCCCCTCCACACGGCGGACCACCTCAAACGCGCCGCCTTCCGAAAGTTCCTTGATGCCGGATCCAAGAAAAGCCACGCACATCACGGCCATCAGGATGGACGTGGCGGTGAAAAACACCTTGATCGGAAGCCTGACCGAAAGCTTTGTGATGGCCAGGTAGACAAATACCAGCAGTACGCATCCGGCAAGGAAACCCCAGACAACCATGCCGGCATGGGAGGCGTCATCGCCGAAAAGCATGGGCTGGTAAAACAGCACCACCTCGGCCCCCTCACGGAATACCGCGAGGAAAGCGGTAAAGGCCAGGGTGAACGACGACCTTTTTTCCACTCCCGCGCGGACCTTCCTGTCGATATATCCCGTCCACGCGGCCG
This sequence comes from uncultured Eubacteriales bacterium, assembly GCA_902789365.1. Taxonomy (GTDB): domain Bacteria; phylum Bacillota; class Clostridia; order Christensenellales; family Aristaeellaceae; genus RUG756. The sequence goes on along the minus strand of CADANQ010000006.1, from coordinate 50,156 downwards.
CCTCGGATTTGGAGATCATCCAGTTGGAAACATAGAAAAGAACGCAAACCGCTATCAGGGCCGTTATGCCCTCGATCAGCTCCTGTGCCATCCCGCCGGCCACCGCGGCGCGTTTGATGAAATATAGCGCGGCGGCGGCGGCGAAGCTTGCCGCGATGCCCGCCAGAGCGCCGGCGTATACGTGCTTCAGGCTGCCGCGGCGCTCGCTTTTGACCAGGTACGCGATGATGGCCCCGATCACGAGGATCGCCTCCAGACCTTCGCGCACGATGATTCCGAACGCTCCCCAGAAATTGGCCCATCGGGCCGTGTCCGCCGTACTGCCCGCGGGCGCGTCCGCGATTATTTCTTCCCCGGATTCGGAAACGGCCGGTGCCTTCATTTCGTCAATGCGGACGGCCGCCGCGCGGATCGTCTTTTTAAGAGAGTTGCGCGCGGTCTTCCACGGGTTTGATTTATATCTGCCGGTTTCCAGCGCTTCCTCGGGGACCGCCCGCAGAGCCGCGAAGGCCGCGTCGGCGGCCAGCCTCTCGTCCGCGCCGAGGGCTGTATAGATTTCCCTGCTGAATCCGGATTCCTCATAGACCGCAAAGTAGGCGGTGTTGATGTTGTCGATGGCGGTTTCATAGTCGCGGCCGCCATAGGCTTCCTCCGCCGTATCGATCAGCGCAAGGATCATATCGGCGGCCTCCGCCCAGGATTTGAATTGCGCGCCGGAGCCTTCCCCGGCCAGAGCGGCCCAGGGATCCGAAGCCGCGCGCACGCCGTCTTTCCAGAAGGAAATCGCCGTCTCGGGCTGCGGAGGCTCCATTCTGACGGCCAGTTTGTTGGCGTCCTCCCTGATCATGGCCTTGAGCTTGTTCAGTTCCGCCCGCACAGCCCTTTGAGTTTCCTCGCTGAGATCCGTATTCTTCACAGCCCGCTTGCAGGTGGTAAACTGCAGCTCAACGGCGTTTTTCCTGGGCCCGGAAACATAGGTCATGGTCTGCCTTTCGAACCCCGTGGTTTCGTAAACGCAGAAATACGCGTTATTTACACAGTCATAGGCGTTGGCCGTATCCCCTGCCAGGTAATATTCAAACGCCTGGTCCAGAAACTCATCGATGCGATCCGCGGCCGAACCCCACCGGTTGCCGGCGATGTCATATCGTTCGTCATCCACGAAATTATACCGGCCCGCCGCCGCGTCAACGGGCATGGCTGCCATCATCACCGCGATTAACGCCGTCATCAGGATGACAAACCGCTTTACCTTCATACCGCGCCCCCCTTTCTTCGCGTCTTCCGCCCTGTTCGGGACGCGGGCGGATTCGCTGTTAGAACAATCTAACCACGCGGTATGATATCACATCCTTGCTTGCGCCGCTATCCTGATATTGACCAGTTTGACGTATCTAATTGTCCGTTATTGACCTCTTTTAAAAAAAGCTTGGCAAACCGGTTAGAGAATGCTAATATCTATTATGTAGTTAGTTATGTCTAATCATCAACCGCGGCACGGTGAAAGGGGCGTCCGATTTGAGGGCTGAACAAAGCGGCACGGCCGGCCTGGTAAAGGCTGCCGAGGCTTACATGGAAGCGCACAGCGCGGAAAAGTTTTCCCTGAATGAGATGGCCCGCGCGCTGTACGTCAACGGAAGCTATCTTCTTCGAACCTTCAGGCGTCACACCGGCATAACGCCGCTGCATTACCACCACCGGCTCCGCTGCGCAAAAGCCGGGGAATTGCTGGCGCATACAAATCAAAGCATATCGAAGATCGGAGAAACCGTGGGCTTTGTTTCCTCCTCCCATTTTTCGCATATTTTCAGAAGCACCATGGGCTGCACTCCCGGCGAATACCGCAGGACGCACGGCGATACGCCGGAAGAATTGAAAAGGACGTAAAAAATGCGGAACAAAACCGGCCGTCTATTTCGCCGCCTTTTTCTTATATCCGCAGTCGCAGTACGGCCCGCCGGACGCCAGGGTGTATTCCCGGACAAAATCGCAGACGCCGCCCGCCTCAGCCATGGCATAATCCAGGCGGCACATGGCGGGAACGAGATCACTCAGCCCCAGTTCCTTCATCAGCGCGCAGATGCCGCATCTGGTGAAACGGGCCTCGTAGCCGCTGCCGTCCGCATAGGGCAGGAACTCCATATTCCAGGAATACGGATTCCGGTCCGCCGCGTTCAGCGCCGCCGTGGCTTTCATGGCCCGGATATCCTGTTCACTGAATTTTTTCTTCCCCATCATACGGCAGAACAAACGCATGGGGCCGATCATCATGGACATGGCATAGTAGTCCGTCAATTTCTCAACGGACGGCTTTTCTTTCATGGCGAGCACAAAAGCCGAAAGCATGGCGCAGCTGACGATGTTCATTCTGAAACGGTCCGCTTTTTCGAATTCCGGCAGCTTTCCGATGATTTCCCTGTACTTCGGATATGCGGCGGCCGTTGTCCGCGCCGCTTCCGTCTCATTCATTCCAAACACGGAAACAAGACGGTCCCGGAACGATTTCCGGAACAGGATCCACATTCCCATGGGCATACCGGCGTATTTCATAGCATTCGTTCTCCTTCAATATTCGGATTTGCGCCTGCGTATCGTTTTCGCGTGTTGTACTTCAGACGGCGGCCGCGCCGCAATGATGCTCCTGCCCGAATTCATGTGGCTATACCGGTTCATGTCTTCCTGATGCGGAAATCGCACCGCTCCGCGCCTTTGCCGAGCGTTCCCGTTCGCTCAAACGCGATGCCCGGCAGACTGCCGTAAGCCGTTTCCTCCCCGAGCCTCTCTTTCGCCGCAAGATAGACGGCGGCGGACGGGAAGACGCGCGATTCCGTATGGAATCGGAGGCCCCCGGGGAGATTTGCGTACTGCGTGAGGATGGCGGTCAGCTTCTCCGTCGCCCGCGTCCACAGCGCGTCGGCCTCGTCCTTTTGCAGGTGCTTATCAAGCTCCTTCCGCATGGAAGTCTTCTTCCTCATGATTTGTTCAGCCGTCTTCATTTCCGCTCCCCTTTCACGGACGTTTTCATCCTCTTTCCACCGTTCACAGCTTGTGTTAAAGTTAACTAACTCATTGCCCAAAGAGAAGCCGACTCGCCGTCGGCTGTTTATCGCGTCTTTTCCGTACATTTCCCGGCAGGAGAATCGGGTTTGAAATAAGGCGCGCTTATGATGTCTGGGCGCCGGTGAAACGGTTCCGGCAGAAGGAGCCGGTTTTCGCCCCCGCCTCCTTCATGATCATGCGAAAGTAAGCGTCGCGGTGCCCTTTTCGGAAGAACTTCGCCAAAGCGGACCGATCCGTTCCGTCCCCTTTGCCCGGAATCCTGCGCTTCCTCCCGCATCAGACCGAACCCCATACTATAACGGCGCCATGGTTTTGTCAAGGTTCATATTCCCGTTCGGATCGCCTGTCAGTTTCCGCGCAGGCATTCCTTCAGGGCCATGGACCGGTCTTCAATGCTTTTTTGAAACTGTTCGTCCGTCATGGACGGATCCCGGACCGCCCGCCACAGTTCGCAGGGAAGGCTGCCGCAGGAAGCGCGCGTGGCAAAACGGCGCCTGCCGGCACAGCAGGCATAGATTGCGCATGGCTTTCCGTCGTTCTGGTACCTGATCCGGTTCCACTCCGCCTTCAGGTCCCCGTTTACGTCCCGTCAGACATCGGGTATTCGTCGATCCACGGATATTTCATGGATTGACCTTCACATATTTTCCTTTTTCTCTTTTGAGGATGCCCTCCGATATCATGTCCCGCCGCAGAGTGCAGTAGTCCGGATGAAAGCGTTCAATAATCCCGCTGATCTCTTTTTCGTCATATACCTTGCCCGGTTCGATGCTTTCGGCGATCTTTTGCAGGATGATCAGCTTCTTTTTGCGCTGTACGGGAATGCTTTTCAGCCTTTCCCCGTCGAAAAACGCTTCCAGCACCTTCCGGCGGTACGCGTCCTCACGCTCCCGCGCGGCATCCTCCTCGGCCGGGGAATCCTCCCGGATCATCTCCGAGATCTGCGTCCGGAGAAGGGATTCGTTCAGGGTGTAAACCGTGTAATACTGTTCCTTGCAGGAGGTGACCAGGCCGGCCTCCTCCAGCTTCTTCATGTGAAAGGAAAGGGTGGACGCGCTCAGGCCCAGCCGTTCGGCAAGCAATTCGCCGTAGGCCTCTCCGCCGCGCAGGGCGCGGAGGATATTCAGCCGCGACGCGTCCGAGAGGCATTTGAACACCCGGATGGCCGATTCTCTGTTCATTTTCCGCACCCCGTCAAAGCAAAGCGGGCGCGGACGTCCGCCAGCGCTTCCAGTTTTTCTTCCTCGATGCAGATCTTCCGGGCGTTGTCCCGGGTCTTTGCGCTTTCGAGCGCGGCGCTCCATTCGTCCTGAAAGCGCGCGAATATCCCGCCGATCGCGGAAGGGGTGCCGTTCTTCAGATGCGCGCGGCAGACAGTCGCGCAGATGTCGTACACGTTTGCCCGGACCGTTGTGAACACGGCCTCGTCGGCTTTGTTCTGATCACGCAGTTCGGCCGCCCGCAGGTTCAGCGCGGCGTTTTCCGCTTTCAGCGCTTCGATAAATTCTTCCATGGCTTTCTTCCCCCGAATAAAAAATAATTCGATGATCATCGAAATAAATATACCACGGCATTCGATCGCCGTCAATATTTATTTCGATAAATATCGAATTATTTTTGCCGTCCGTACAGCGGAACCCCGAATCCGCCAGGTCTCATTCGGTTTTTCCGCTTTTCGGGTTTTTCTTTTTTTGGCGCGGGGAGCTCGTCGGTCATCGCGCCGATCAGTTCGGTAAGGAAATCCCGGCTGTCCACGTTGTTCACCAGAAGCATTTCCTTCGCGCCTTCATACGGAAGCTCCCGTTCCGCCCCCGGCATCATCCTCAGGGCGGACTTTGTGGGCTTTACCAGAAAGCGATTGTCATAGATGCCGCCGATGATTCTGCCGCGGCAGTACAGGATATACTCGCCCATCATCGCTTTCCAGGTGATGTCCTCCACCCCCGACAACTGCACCAGGATAAAGTCCAGGTATCCCCTGTCCGAAGCCACGTTCCGTTCCTCCGTTCTTTTTTATTCCGTGAATGTATTCCGTCCCCGCGGGAATCGATTCACCGATCATCAGGCAGTGATCGCCATGGCTGCAAAGAAGAAATCGCTGATCTCCTCGGGCGTATACCCGCTGTGCTTCGTCCACCATCGGACGGTCTCACAAAAGCCGCATACAACTCCGTTCAGCCGGTAATCATACGGGACGGCAGGATCCTTTGGGACAGACGATGAAAACATTTCCGCCAGTTTTTCCCTGAAAAAGCCCATGAACACCGCGTCGCTTTCCCCCGACAGAATCCCGGACAGAACGTCGATATGCTCCCTCAGATGATAAAGGATGTGGGTGACTTTGGCTTTTATGTCGTGGGCATTGGAAAAATCATGGGTCTTTTCCTTTCCCGGGTCCACTGAAAAGACATGGTCAAAAATTTCAGAGCAGAAGGACCTCAGAAGGGCGTCCTTTGTGTCGAAATGGGTATAAAAGGTGGTCCTGCCGATATCGGCGCGGTCAATGATCTGCTGCACGGTGACTTTTGCATAGCCCTCTTCCCTCAGCAGGGCGGTGAATGCCCTGTAAATGGCTTCTCTGGTCTTCCGCTGCCTGCGGTCCATGATTTTCCTCCCGAACAGTTTTTCTTTATTGTTCCGTATCGAACGGTTCCCGAATTCTGATTCTTGCGTACGGCATGTGCAGGGTATATGATTATACGGAACATATTGTTCAGTATTGTATGCATTATACGCTTAAACGAAACACATGTCAACGAGGGAGGACGCGCAGATTGAAAAAAGCCGTTGCCTTTGCGGTCCTGGCCGCCGCGCTTTACGCCCTGAACGCGCCGGTATCCAAGCTGCTTTTGCAAAGCGTGCCGCCCACCATGATGGCCGGCTTCCTGTACCTGGGGGCGGGCCTCGGCATGGCGCTCATGGGACTGATCCGAACCGCTGCAAAGCATGGAAAACGGGAAAGAAGGCTTACAAAAAAGGACCTGCCCTATGCCATTGGCATGGTGGTCCTTGATATCGCCGCCCCGATCTTTCTTTTGATCGGTCTGCGAAGCACCCCGGCGGCAAACGCCTCACTGCTCAACAATTTTGAGATTGTCGCCACAGCCCTCATCGCCCTGATCATCTTCCGGGAAAAGATCGGCAAGCGTCTCTGGGCTGCAATTGCCCTGATTACCCTCTCCAGCGCCCTCCTGTCCGTGGAGGATGCCGACAGCTTTCGTTTTTCCGTCGGTTCGCTTTTTGTCCTGGCTGCCTGCGTCTGCTGGGGGCTGGAAAACAACTGCACCCGATGCCTGTCCAAAGGCGATCCTCTGGAAATCGTGGTAATCAAAGGCTTCGGTTCGGGTGCCGGATCGGTGATTATCGGCCTTTTCGTCGGGGAATCCCTGCCTGCGTGGGGAGACCTCCTGAAAATACTGCTGCTGGGATTTGTAGCCTACGGACTGAGCATTTATTTCTATGTTTATGCGCAAAGGGATCTCGGCGCCGCGAAAACCAGCGCATTTTACGCGGTCGCCCCGTTTATCGGCGTGCTGATGTCCTTTGTCATCTTCCATGAAACGCCCGGCCTGCTGTTCTTCGCCGCGCTCGGGATCATGATCGCCGGTACCTGGGTGGTGAACCGGGATCAGAAGGATTAACGCGTCCGGCAAACAGTTCCGGCGCTGCCGGTCTGTTGAAAAAAGCAGCGATCACACCGGGCGTCTATTCCCCGACCCCGTCTCCGCCGCGGCGGAGCCACGCCAGGCTCCAGTCATACGCGGGCGGATCCTTCATGGGCCTGCCCGATCTTTTCTCCTCCGCTCTTTCGTCCAGCATCTCAAGGGCTTCCCGGCGGGCGGAGGGATCGGCGATATTCCGGAAGGCGGCGTAATAGTCCGGGCTCCAGTACCGGTCCGACGCAAGGGTCTGAAGGCTGACGGTTCCTTCGGTATTTGTGTTGAAACGGAATACCAGGTCGTTTGCCACCACCCGGTCGACGTTGATCCAGTTGAGCGCCACCCATGTGATCAGAATAACAGAGGCCAGAACGGGACACAGCTTCCATCCGGGCCAAACGGTTTTCGCGATGACCGCAAGCAGCGCGATCATAATGACGCCGATGCCCCATAAAGTAACCACCCGCAGCGTGGACAGGCCATAGGCTTCAATATAAAGCCTCATCCGAACGAAAGCGGAAACATCGATGACCGCTGTCAGCAGGGCTGTCAGGGCGCACAGCAGACGCACGGCGCGGTTTTTCCCAAACAGGGCGAGAGCCGGCAGGATGACGCCCAATGTCAAAAGCGCAACCAGCGTCAGCTGGAAGAAACCGCTTCGGGCGTAAGCCGCGTATCCGCCGCTCATCCTGACGCTTTCGGTTCCCGCGAACAGATAGCGTATCTGTACGTATCCGAAGAGCGCGTAGACCATCGAAAGGCCCGACAGCACCAGGCAGAAGGCGGCCGCGTCCATCACCCGGGGAGAAGGCGCCGCGATTTCCCGCGGTTTTTGAAGCAGGCTGAAACGATGTGAAAAAAGGGCAAGCGTCAGCGCAGGCGCGGCGGCCGCCCTCAGCGCAAATGTTCCGTCCGCCCTTGCCGCCCGTTCCGCGGCGCCCTGCAGGATTCCGGAAAAAACCTGATCCGCTGTCGAAAGGAGGAACGCGGCGAAAAGCGAAGCGGCCAGGGCAAGCATCACGCCCAGGAACAGATTCCGCCGAACGTCCTTTCCGTTTCGTTTTTCCCGGGCCAGAGAAACGAAAGGCGTTTTCCACCAGCGGACAAGACTGTCCCCATAGCGCCGCAGTCCTTCCCACAGTCCGGCGCCGGACAGCGCATATCCCCGATTTGCTCCCGTCAGGGCGAACAGGGCCTGGGCGGTGACAAGGCACAATACGGGAAGGTTCATCCGCCTCATCGCGGCGTTGGCAAAAACCGCGTATGAGGCTCCGAGCAGCGCGGATATCACAAGAAGGAATACCCCCGTCCGGCTGAACCTCAGCCTTTTTTGTCTCTTTGCCATAAGGAGCGACGCCGCCGTAAGGATCATATGGGTGACCGCAAGCCCGATCCCCGGTCCGAACCCGGAAGGATCGAACCAGTCATGGCCGAAGCAGTATGTCAGCGCTGCGGCAAAGCACAATGCCAGCATCGCGCATCCCGGACGGCCCAATGGGATTCTTTCCGTCCCGGGACAAGTCTTTCCCGGGCTGTTCAAAGCCTCCGTCCCGAAATCCGCCATTTTTTCCGTCATAATAATCAAAACCCCCGTTTCAAACCCTGCTGCGTGACACGAGATTCATTTCCCCGTATCCCGATACTCCAGCAAATCCCCCGGCTGGCAGTTCAGCGCCTCGCACAGCGCCGCCAGGGTGGTGATGCGAATGGCCTTCGCCTTGCCGGTCTTCAGGACGGACATGTTGGCCATGGTGATGCCCACCCGCCGGCTCAATTCCGTCAGGCTCATTTTTCGCTTTGCCAGCATGACGTCGATATTGAAGACGATCTCGCCCTGCGCATCTTTTTCCATGCCGTGCCTCCTTATATCGTCAGATCGCTCTGTTCCTGCAAATCCGCCGCTTTGTACACCAGGTGGGACAGGCAAACCGCCGCCACCGTCACGGAAATCCCGGCAAAGCAGATCAGCAGGGACAGAAGGAAAATGCCCGGATGGTTCATGTTCATGAAAAACATGACGATGTTCCCGGCAAAGAAGTAAGCCGTATCCCCGGCGGCAAGGCCCGCGATAATCTGCAAAAGCCGGGCATTCTCCTGGGAAAAGGAACGGTCCAGCCCGATGTTCGCCGCGATCTTCCAGCCCATCAGCAGGGCGGCATAACAGGGAACGGCCGTCACCCAAAGGAAAATCATCCACGGCCAATGCCATGCGGCAAATTCCGGATAGCTCTGCCGCAGGGAATCTCCGATGGTGGGCAGGATAATAAAATACACGATCAGTCCGCAAATCCCGATCCCGATTACAATGCCCCTCAGCCAGGCGGAAAGTTTCTTCTGGTTCATGTTCATAACCTCCCCGTGATGATGCGTTCATTGGCATCATACAGTGGATCGGTTTGTTTGTCAATATATTTTTATCGTATTACGATATTATTTAGTTGAGATTCGGGTATTGAATGAGGTTCCGTTTTGCTTCGTTCCGTTTATCTTTGTGGACAGGCATAAAATGCAAGCCCGGACAGGCTTCGATGACCGAAAAAAAGCCTTGACATGTGAACGCACGTTCACTATAATAGAAGTGACCGTGCGTTCACACTTTTCCCAAACCGGATGTATACAAGTGTTCTGTCGGAGGAGGTCTCGTCATGAAAAAGTATATCGCGTTCTGCGGGCTGGATTGCGAATTCTGCGAAGCCCGGTTTGCGACGGCAAACAACGATGACGCGCTGCGCCGGAAGGTTGCAAAAGAATGGTCCGAAATGAACGGCGTCCCGATCACCCCGGAAATGATCAATTGCACAGGGTGCCGCCTTGACGGGGTGAAGACCCCTTACTGTTCGTCCCTTTGCGCCATCCGCAAATGCGCGCTCTCACGCGCGGTCGAGACTTGCGGCGATTGCGGCGAAAAGGAGACCTGTAAAAAGCTGGCGGTAATCACCGAAAACAATCCGGAAGCAAAAAACAATCTGAATAGCTGATCGGGCTTTGCCGCGGACCATAATCTTCCCGCCCCCTGTCAGCGTTTTCGAAGCAGGCGGAATATGATGAATGAATTGATCGGTTCCGTTATACAGGCGCTCCTGTTTTCGCTTGTTCCGTTTCTTGTATGGCTTGCGGCATCGCGAAAGAAAGAAATCTGAAGACCGTACAGAAACGTTTCGGTTTTCGGATTGCCAATACGGCGCAGGCGGTCCTCTTCGGTCTGATGCACGGGATTCCCTTCGGACTTGCGTCAAAAAGCGCGGGAGCCTTTCTTCTGCTGACAGCTCTTCCCGGCTTCTTCGGCTGGTTTCAGGGTTGGCTCAATGAAAAACGGAACGGCGGTTCCATCCTTCCCAGCTGGCTTTTGCATGGCTGTATGAACTTTGTCACAGCGGTCCTGTCCCTGTAAAACCGCCTGCGATAAACATCCCGTATTCCTTGGGAACACGCAGGACCCCGCCGCGCATATTCTTTTGCAGCACGCCGCGAATCTCGCTTTCCGGCAGCTTCCTAAGCTCCGTCATTCCGTTCAGGGAGTATATATAGTCCACCATGTCCCCCACGTCGGTAATCTCCAGAGAATCTTCATACAAAAATCTTTCCGCATCCGAAAAAACGGTTTTCAGTTTGCTTTCCCCGTTTTGCAGCGTGAAGGCGTCGTTCGCAGGTTCCCGGATATTGCGGTCCTCAAACAGGCCGCAAATGTATTTCATCATCCCGTTTTCCCCATAGGTCGCGCAGTAGAATGACCCGTCCTCCTTCATTACGCGCCTGACTTCCCGGAGTCCCTTATTCAGGTCCGGCACGTGGTAGAGCATCATGTTGGCGATCACCGCGTCGAATTCCCGGTCCGCGAAAGGAATATCCTGAATATCTATAATACGGTATTCGATTCCCTTCTGCCCGCGGAGGGTTTCTTTTGCCTTGTCCAGCATCCCTTCGGAAAAGTCAGACAGCACAAAACGGGAGCATCCGCTGATGATCCTCCCTTTGCCGAGCCACATTTCCCCGGTACCGCACCCAAGCTCCAGCACAGACATGCCCTCCCGCAGCCGGTAATGGGACACGATCCAGTTTCCGAAGCCCTGTTTGTTGGTTGAATATTTGCTGTGGATCGAGATCCGGGTATTCAAGCGTGAAGCCGTACCGTACTGCTGTCTGACCGTTTCGCTGTCGCTGACCCCGGCTTTTCCTTCCTGCCCGTCTTCCAGTTCAAACCTGTACACCCTCACCCGGCGCATGCCCTCTTCGTACATATTGTGCCATTCCGGGACCGCCGCGGTTTCCAGGTATTTACCGCCCGCCAGTTCGCATGTTCTCCGAGAAGCCCTGTTGTCCGGATCGCAGGTGATGATGACATATCCCATATGATGCTTCCTGGCCAGGTCTAACAGCAGTTTGCAGGCCTCTGACGCGTAATGATGTCCCCGGTGTGCTTCGTCGATCCCATAGCTGATATTGCCGCCGATATATAGCCGGTCGTTGTGCCCGACGCGCAGGTCGCAGTACCCGATCTTCGTCCCGTCCGGCAGACAGATCGAAAAATAATACGCCGGGACCCATTGCTTTTCAGGCCGCGCTTCGCAGGTCTTCTCAAGGCACAGAAGGATCTCTTCTCCGCGCAGTTCTTTAACAGGCAGGAATTCCATGCGGTCCTCCTTGAGGATATCCACGAAAAGTGGATTGCCGTTTCCGTTATGCCGCGGTACAGTTGTGCGGGCGGGATAACATCCGAATAAAAACATTTAAAAAACAGAGGTGAGAAAAAAATGAAGATACTGGTGCTGAACGGAAGCCCCAAAAAGAAAAGCGATACCTTCCGCCTGACGGAAGCCTTCCTCCGGGGCATGAACAAGGATCGGGAACATGACGTTCGTGTGATCAACGTGATCGAAAAGGCGGTCGCCCCCTGCAGGGGATGCTTTGCCTGCTGGCGGAACCAGGACGGGCACTGTGTAATCCATGACGACCAGAACGATATCCTGGACCTGTACCGCGCCTCGGATGTGATCATCTGGAGCTTCCCCCTGTACTGCTACGCCATGCCGTCCCATCTCAAGGCGGTCCTGGACCGGACGATCCCCCTGGTAAAGATGAACATGGTGCAGGAAGCGGACGGAACGGTCCGTCACGAGGCCCTGGCCGATTTTTCCGAAATGCATACGCTGGTGATCTGCGGCTGCGGCTTCCCGGACTGGGAGGGTAATTTTGACGGCCTTCGCGCCATGTGCGATGTCTGTTTCGGTCATCCCGACATGGTCTGCGTTCCGGAGGCCCCGCTGCTGAACGTTCCCGCCGCCGAAGCCGTGGCGGAGCCTCTGCTTGCTCGGTTTGAACAGGCGGGCCGGGAATACGCTTCTTCGCTCAGGCTTTCAGCCGAAACCGTCGCGGAGCTGGAACGCCCGATGATTCCGAAGGATGACTATATCCAGAACGTAAACGGCGGGGGGCAGCCTTAACGTTTCTCCGGTCCTTATTCGTCTCCGCCGCTCACGGCGCTTTCGCTTCAAGGATCAGACAGATCCCCGATAATCTCCCAGGTGACGACCGACGCGCCTTTTTCGCCGAATACGAAATACAGATCATGCACGGCGGCGATCCAATGCGGTATGGGCGCTTCGCCGCGCTCCGCCGAAACACGGGCGATCAGCCTTCCCGTCGGGGAATCCAGGCGGACCTCCACTTCTCCGGGGCCCTGAACACGGGCTGAAAAAACTGCCTTCTCCGGCCGGCCCTCCGCCGAAAAATCCGCGCGAAGGAAGCTTGTCCAGGCTCCTTTCCCGTTGCTGACCGCAAGCGGGGCGCGCATGTCGTCAACGTCATACGAGATATCCGCTCCGGCTGCGATCTGCGCGCCGGGATGCGGGACATACGGGCTCACGGTACGCGGCGGGACGGTCACGCCCTGCCGCGTGCCTTTGCCGCCCTCAATGACCGCCGCCTCTTCGTCCACCCGGATTTCGTCCACGCAGATGCTCCGATAGCCTCCCCGGATGCCCATCGCCTTTCTTAGGACCAGGGTATGATAGAAAATATACCAGCGGCCCATGAATTTCTGCAGATGCGTATGGTTGTTGGAGTAATCAAAACCGAATTCCCCGGGATTTTTCAGACATTCCCCGCCCATTTCCCAGCTTTCCGGGTCAAGGGGCGTATTTGTTTTCATCCAGATCATCGCACAGCCGCCCGGCGCGGGCGTTCCGTATTCCCACCGGCTGCCGTGATCGCTCCAGTCCGAGCAGTAGGTATAGATCCATGTGCCGTTGATATAGTTCAGTTCGCTCGCCTCAAAAAAATACGGAGCGGGAATAACGACAAACTCGCTGTCAAAGGACAGCATGTCCGGTCCAAGCCTGACGATTCTGGCGCTTCCCGGCATATATTCCGTGCCGTTCCCGGCCCTGCCTCCGCCAAAGGAAAGCCATCCGACGCCGTCTCCGTCAATGACCGCGCCGGGATCGAAGGGGTTCGGGCAGTCCGTCAGGCCCGGCGTATCGCTGCGGATCAGCGGTCTGCCCAGCGGATCGCTCCAGGGGCCCAGGGGGTCCGTGGCGGTAATGACGCCGCAGCCGGTCCCGTTGTTTGAAAAGTACAGATAAAAATGGGTCAGGCCGTCCTCTTCCGCGCGCGAAACCACCGACGGGGCCCATGAATTGGCGATCCACGGGGCGATCTCGCCGACATTGATGGCTCCGTGGTATTCCCAGTTGACCATATCGTCGGTGGAAAAAACCTCAATGGATTTGATCATTTCGTAGGTATTGTCCGCGTCGGGGCCTTTTATATCGCACTGCTGCCGGTCGCTTGTTCCGTAGACATACAGCCGTCCGTTGTATTCGACGGCCGTCGGATCGGCGCAGAACACCTGGGAGGAGATCGGGTTGCCTTCGCCGAAGTACTTACAGGATCTGCCTACGGGAATTTTCCCGTCCCCCAAGGCAAGTGATGAAACGGAAATTATGCCCGGCAGCAAAACGCCGGCGATGATAATCGCGGTTATTTTTTTCATCATATCGGCCTCCTCCTTTTCCCTTTGACACACCGTTCGGTGGCCCGGTTCCCGATCTCCGGTCTTCATGGCAGCCCAAAAGATCGATTTTCCGGGTCTCTTCGGAACCGTTCATCACGATTTTTCTTCTCCGTCCCATGAAACGTCCGTATCCTCACAGAATTCCGTCTGGGTATACCCCCCGTTCCACGCTTCCCGGTCTCCGCAAAAACGTACCGTACTGTCTTTCAGCCAAAGCCCGCGCACATGGCGGGCATAAAGCGCCGGTATGCTGTGGGGATAGATATGCCGCGCGGAAGGCTGCTCATCAAACAAGCCGCCCGGCTGGGTCCCCTGTTTTTCAAATGTAATATGGATATCGCGGAATCGCACCCGCTCAATGGGGCTTAACTGTTCCCCGCCCAGAAAAATACAGCTTTCGCACCGGATATCCAGATCGGAGACCGTAATATCCCGGATCACGCCGGGAAAATCGTTCTCCCGGCCTTTCCGGGGCGTGGCGCTGATGAAGACCGGTTCTCCCTTGCCCCACCAGCCCGGCGCGCCGGGCAGATCATAAGCGTCCGCGTACCGCCGCACGGACCCGGTCAGATGGCGCACGTGGATGTGCTCCACCGTCCCGCCGTCCCGGACCCAGATGCCCACGCCCCGGGAACAGTCCTTAACCACGCAGTCGGAAAGGATCACATTGCGGATGGTCCCATGCGTTTCAGTGCCGATCTTCAGCGCCGAATCCCGGGAATGCAGGATGCAGCTGCTGATGATCACGTTCTCGCAGGGGCCGTAGCGCCTTGCCATGGGCGCGGTGGATTTAAGCACGATGGCGTCATCCCCGGTATGCACCAGACATCCGGTGATCACCACATCCCGGCAGCAATCGGGATCGATTCCGTCATTGTTGGCCCCGCGGTCGTCATTGAGGATTTGGATATCATGGATGCGCACATGCCGGCACCCGGCCATATGCAGCGTCCAGAAAGCGGCGTCCCTTAGGGTCACGTCCCGGATGGTCAGATTGCGCACGTTTTCAAACAGGATCATGCGCGGCCGGAATGAAGCCGCCTGCTTGGGGCATTCGTGAAAGCCCCTGTCCGCGCCGGCATCACGGAATACCTTTCCGCCCTGGCCGTCAATAATGCCCTGCCCTGACAGGGTGATGTTTTCCGCGTCCCGCGCGCCGAGGAAAAAGCCTCCGTTCCAGCCGTCGACGGGGCCTTCCGCGGGATCCGCGGGAAATGGCAGGATATCATCCTCCCTCAGGCTTGATATCAGCACGGCGCCGGTTTCCAGGCGCAGTTCCACGTTGCTTTTCAGCAGGATCGATCCGCTGAAATATCTTCCCGCAGGCAGCAGCACCACGCCGCCGCCCGCCCGATGGGCCGCGTTCACGGCTGCCTGGATTGCGGAGGCGCAGTTGGTCTTCCCGTCGGCGGCCGCGCCGAATTCCGTCACGTTATAAATACCCATATGTATTTCTCCCATCTTAGCTGTTATCTGTTTCGTTTGACTGCCGGCCATGCCTTTTGAAAAGAACCGCTTCAGTTTTTTCGTTCCGCCGCGCCGTCAGCCTTCTTTGACCGTCGGGAACAGAATAACTCATTGATAATCGATTGTCAAATGCCGCGCTTCGTTCCGTCCTTCGGGATTTGCGCCGTCGCCGATGTCCTCGCAGACCGTAAGTCCGGCGAGCCATGCCCTTCCTTCCGCGCAGCCCGGGCCGGTCCCCTTTTCCCCGGCGTCGCGACGTCCCGAATAAGGCAAAAGAGAGAAAAACGGGAAAAAATTTTTTCGCTTATTTGCTGCCGCCCTTCCGGGGAGTGCGTATTAAAAACTGCAGGCGGCAATAAGCCTGCGAAATGAAGCGTGCAGGCGGCGCGGACCGCGGAAAGGAAGATAAAAAAATGAGCATGAAACAGGCATTGGATATGGAAAACCTTGAACAGATCACAGGCGGCGCGAATGACCCCATCCTCCGTATGACCGTAAGCTGGGAAGACGGGAACGGCAACAAGTATTCTTACACCGTAGGCGGCGAACATCCGAAGACCTATGACCCCATCATCAGCCAGACCGTGACCTGGGAAGACGGAAACGGCAGCACCTACTCCTCCACATACGCAAACTGACGTTCGGGCCGAACCGAAAATAAGAATATGATGCATTGACAAAACAGGCTCCAACTCCCGTTTCATGCGGGTGTGAGCCTGTTTTGACGTTTATGCCGGCTGTGGGAAATTACCTTGATTTGCGCCTGACGGGGATCAGCAGATCCAGCTGCGCCGTCTGCGGTTCGCCTTCGGTTGTTTCCAGCACATGGTCGTGGTAGTTCAGGTGTTCCTCAAGGTTGTCGAACATGTTTTCCGGGCTTCCGTTTCCGGCGTACTCATATTCGTCGCTGTTCATAACCCATTCGTACAGCCATTCCCATTCCTCAAAGTTCCCCATGGGAATCATGTGCGCGGCATAAGTGCCTCCGGCAAAATGCTTCTTTTCAAGGGGCGGCGGCACCTCCATGCCCTCCGGAACGGTGATCTGGAATTCGTAGCCGTGAAATCCGGATTCATCCGCGGGACTCGGGTGGTTGAAACCGTACAGTCTCAGCCCGGGATGCTTTTCCCACAGTCTGGCCGCCCGGACAAATTCCGCAATCATCCTGCCTGCCCGGTCCTCCGGTTCGTCGCCGATGACGTGGGCCGCGGCCACATCGCTTTCCGGCAGGTGCACGATACGCACGTCCTTCATGGTTTTCCAGCCTTGTTCCGTCTGTTTCAGTTCTTCCATCATTCTTTGCCTCTCTTCCCTGATCAGTGTGGAGGAGGGAGACAGGGTATTGGCCAGGGCTATCAGCTGACCGTCCCGCAGGATGGTCTCTCTCGCGGGCAGTGACTGCCGCTGTCTCAGCGCCTTCAGAAACGCATCGATCACGCCGCGGACCGCCTGAAGCGCTTTGATCTCTTCATCCATCTGCGAAAGGTTCTTTTCAAATACGCTGATGGCGGCGGCGGGGCCGGGATCGTTCAGGATGGCGCCGATCTCCTTCAGCGACAGCCGCAGTTTCCTAAGCACCAGGATCTGCCGAAGCCTTGCGATATCTTCCGGAGAATAAACACGCCAGGCATAGCCATCCTTCCGGCCGCTTGTGATCAGGCCGAGTTTTTCGTAATGGCGCAGCATCCTGGCGGATACGCCGCAGGCCCTGGTTACTTCCGTCACAGTCAGAGAGTCCTCCATCCATGTCCCTCCTTTCCCGATGAAAAAATCATAAACTGCGACACCGTGTTCGAGTCAAGAGGTTTTTTGATGACTTTTCGGGATGGGACCATTTATTCCGCCGTCAGCGCCCGGACTTCACGCCGCAGAATCAATTCCGGATAAGCCATTTCTTTTTATGACGCCCTTCCGGCCTGAACCCCGCTTTTTCCGGGCACCGGTTGGAAGCGATAATATCCGCATGGGCATAGGCCCCGATGCGGTTTTAAACATACCGTTACAGCCATTTTTATGGCAACCAATATACCGAATACTCCGTTTCGGCTTCAAAGCCGAATTTTTCCGCCAGATGCCGGGAAATATCGTTTTGCGCGTCCCAATGAACGACAATACCGCTTCGGCTGTACAGCTCCCGTTTTCCGAAAACGCCCCGCAGCGCCGCCCGGTATAAAAGAGGCATATTCATCTCGCATCCCCGATACCCGCGTAAGGGATATCGTTGATCAGGCATTCCGCCGCGTCTTCAATATCTTCCCAGTCCGGTGTTTCCCCTTCCCTGGCGCAGCATTCCAGTTCATCCGCGATGTTTTCGATCAGCACCATGTCGATGAACAGCGAAAGCCTTTGCGGCATATCTTCCGGAAGGTCCGTTTCGGTTTTGTAGTCCTGCAGCTGGAGATCAAAGCATTGCCGCATCAGCGCAAAGCGCCTGCGGGGGTCGGTTTCATGCCGTGTCCAGCCTTCGTTGTGAGTCCACAGATTGGCAAGGTCGAACATATACCAGCAGTTCATGCAGTTGTCAAAATCGAACACCGTGATTGCGCCCGTTTCCATGTCGATATGCCAGTTGCCGTCGCTGAAATCAAAGTGGACCAGGCCGTAGCTGTCTTTGTCCCTCGGAAGCGCGCGGAACGCGTCCAGGCGTCTGGCGACGGCTTTTTTCAGTTCGCCGTACTCATCCGGGATCAGGCGGTTAAGGTATTCCATGTTATACTTGTCAAAGTAGTCCGGGCGGCGATGAACAGGCGCATAGGCTTTGGACAGTCTGTGGATTGCGCCAAGGGCTTTGCCGGTGTTATAGAAGTATTCACTCAGCGGCGCGCCACGCCGGTAACGGTAGCCGTTATCCGCGATCAGCATCCCTTTGGCGAAGGCGAACAGGCTGACATACGCCGCTTTGCCGTCCGCTTGCAAATGCTCCACCAGCCTGCCCCGAACGGACGGAATCACATCCGCCACAGGCGCGCCGTTTTCAGCCAGGAAGCGGACGAACTCTGTTTCGGCAAGATAATCGTTTTCGTTTCGGTCTCCGAAATCGGAAATACGAAGAACATACCGTTTTTCCCCGTTCCCAATGACGGTCATGATCCGGTTCCGCCCACCTTCGTGGCCGGATACCTGGGCGAATGCGCAATCTTCAAGGGCATAAAGGTGTTTTGCCTGTTCAGGAATACCGTTCAATAACAAGTCCTCCCATCGATAATTTATCTGTTCAGATTTCTTCCGTGTTCTTCAAAAAACTTCTCAGGCAAACAATGTTGTTGTCAGGATCATAAAAGCTCATGTTGATCGCACCCCATGGCCTTTTCGCAGGCGGCTCAATAATCCTTGCGCCTATGGACAGCAGTTTGTCATACTCTTTGTCAATATCATCCACCGTGAATGCCAGGCATATGTTTTGATTCCGGTTGTTCTTCCCGGTCCCGTCATTGTACACCGTCAGCGCGGTTTCTTCGGTGAGAACAAACTGATGGGTCTCATCGCCGCCGCTTTCTTCCACGCCGAGCAGCTGCCTGTAAAAAGCTGCGAGTCTCGGGACATCATTTGTCATTAAACATACCTCGCCGATTTTCATATTGCCCTCCGTTCAATCACGATACGCTGATAAAGCGTCAATTTCCTTCTTCATTTCTCTGACGACCTCCCGGACGCGCTTGTTGTCTGTATCAATCACGATATCCCCCGGGCAGGGCGGAAGGCGCAGCCAGAAATAATTCGTTTCACCTTTGTCACCGCGTCTGTCGTGGCGCTTTTTCAGCGTTTCTTCCGAGCAGGTGAGCGTAAAGGCGATGGTCTCGTAATCATTGGCCGTGATCCCCTTCAGGATGTTTTCCCGAAGCATCGGGTCTGTCAGCACGACGGAGGTGAAAAACACATACGCAAAACCCGAATCCAGATAGTTGGAAAGAATAAAAGACATGCTTTTGTCCCCGCTGCGGAGCCTGCTGTCCGTGACGGAAAAGGGATGTACGCACCAAACCCAGTCCCCGTCCAGGTACGCGCTGTTGTCATAGCTTTCAAAGAGCCGCGTCCCCACGGCCGTCTTGCCCACACAGGGGGATCCGCTGATGAGTATGAGCTTCTTCCGCATTCTGTTTTTCCCCCCTCTCCCGGATCCGGCTTACTTCTGTTTCTTTTTCACTTCATCCATTTCCGCGATGAGATCCGCCAGCAGGCGGTATTCTCCGCCCCACCACTCAAACACGCGCATGCCTTCCTCTTCGAGCACGGGTTCCGTGATGGTCATCTGAATGCCCAGCTGTTTCAGCAGCCCTTCGCGGTCCACCGCCCGATAATCAAAGGGCAGCAGCCTGCAGAACTCTTTGTAGGACACGCCGCACACGATCCGATGCACCCCAAGGGACGCGATGGCCGCCAGGCACCGTTCGCAAGGCGCGCAGCTGGTATATACGACAGCGCGCTCCAGGATATCGTCGGAATACTTGCCGGCGCATTTGTGCGCCAGATTGAATTCCGCGTGCCCGAAAAGATGACGGTCATAATCGGCTGTGTTTTCGGCTTCCTCCAGGATTTCCCCGTTATGCACAAGAACCGCGCCAAAGGTATCATGGCCCTTTTTCCCGGCGCTGACGGCCAGTTCGTAGCATCGTTTCATATACTTCTCATGATTTTCATCCACGGGTTTTCTCCTCCCGACAGGATTCCTTATTCGCGCGGAACCGGAACAGCGGATCGCCGTTGTCTTCCGTGCCGTAACGCGTCATGCCGCCTTTTTCCATGGCCCGGGCGGAGGCGGCGTTCTCTTTGGCGCAGCCTCCGTGCACGCCGGCAAGCGCATAGTCTTCCGCGGCAATCCGCAGAAGCTCTTTTACACATTGGGTACCATATCCCCGATTTCGGTACGCTTCATCCAGCAGGATGAATATTTCAGGCTCCGCATGATTTTTCGTGCCGTCCAGCCCGCACCAGCCCATGATTTTTTCGGGATGATCCTTCCCGCACACGGCGAGGCAAAGATGACGGATACAGCCTTTCTCATTCCTTCCGTAATTCCCGCGCATAGAAGCGATGGCTTCCCGCGCCTCCGCGTCGGAAAGCGGATGATGATCTCCGGGCCAGGTCCGGGCGACTTCGGACAGATCGTTCTCTGTCACAAAATGAAGGATCAGGTTTTCCGTTTGATAATCCATAATCATCCTCCGATATCCGTATCCGTCCGGAATTCTGATATATCCCCTGATATGCGCATCCTTCGGGCGTTCGATGATTCCGGATCTGTTGTTTAAGTTTCCTTCCGCGGCAAGGATCGTATCTTCCCGGTTTTCAATGACAATGCCGATATGATCATGCTCCCGGTTTTCAAAAACCCGGTCATAAAGAACGATGTCACCGGCTTCCGGCACAAAACCCTCGCTGCCTTTATGATACGCAGTCCGGGGATCGCCTTCTGCAAATTCTTCCCAGGCGATGCAGCCTGCCAGATGGCAGGTCCTGCACTCATCCGGCCTGACGGGGATCTCAAATCCCGCCTCCCGGCAGCAATAATACACAAATGCCGCGCACCATAACCCGTCGGCTTCCCTCAGCGTCCACTTTGGGAAAAAACGAACGATCGGCTCAAGATTTGATTCTTCTCCCTCTATGCGGCCATGAAAAGGGATTTGAGCCGCTTCCCGGGCAATCTTCGCCAGTTTTTTTCTTGTTGCCTTTTCCAATGATGACATCCTCCGTCCAATCGTCCCGTGTTCCGAAATGAAGGTTTTTCCTGCCTTCACCGTCGCTCCCACATCATCAGCGTACGCCTTTTCTCAAACTTGACTCTCTTGTCCGGAACATTTTTTCACTTGCTGCCTCATCCGGTTCCTCTTTTCAGTCTTTACGGGCAAGGACCGTATAAGTACTTTCCCCCCACCGCTCCATGATCCGGACGTCCCGGAAGCCCGCGCGGCGCAGAAGGTCCGTTTCGTGTTCAACCGTCAGCGGCGTATCATAGTGACAGAAAACATCGTCCGGAAGCCCCTGTTCTTTTTTCAGCGCCGCAAGGTTTTGAAAGTATTCCTTTTCCGCATCTTCCGATTCCGCGAAGTAATCCGTCAGGACAAAGGCGCCTTTTTCCGCCAATGCCGAATGAAGCTTTCCGTACAGCGTCGCTTTCATTCCCGCGGGAAAATGGTGCAGAGATTCCACGGATACGGCGGCATCGTACGCCCCGTTCCCAAGCGGCACATCAAAATAGGAAGCCCGGATCAGATTCAGGTTTTTGTCCGGGAATTTGGCTTTCAGCGCCTTCAGCATCACTTCGGACAGATCGATCCCCGTAACATGCGCGCCGGGATTCACCGCAAAGTATTCCTCCAGTTCAAGGCCGGTGCCGCAGCCGAGGTCCAGCACCCGGCTTCCTCCCGCCGCAGGCAGCAGGGAAGCGGTATAGGCATAGAAGCCGGAAGCGCCTTCAATATCGCGTTTCATGTGCGCGTCGTAGCCGTCGATCCGGGCGGCAAAGAAATCGTCCATTCTTTCAAGCTTCATCATGTATGGATCTCCGTTTGTCATAAGTTATGGTTCGTTTCCGATCGTCTTCAGCGTTTCATCCGTAAGCGTTGTGATTCCGCCCTTGTCGATCAGATGGATATTTCCAAGGCTCCATATGGCGCCGCCCCGGATAAAGACCGCGCTTTCATCCTCCATGGCGGCGATCGGGCGAGTCATGGAGAGTTCCTCCAGGGCAGGAATAAACCATGCGTCTTTTGCATAGTGCCCCTTCACGACAATGTCCGTCAGGCCGATCCCTTCATACAGCGCTTTCGTCTCCCAGACGTCAGCCGCATACCGGCCCATGTTCATGGCCCCCGCGCTGACGCCGAGGATCACGGCGCGGACGGACAGAAGCTCAGGAACAAGTCCGAGATCGCGGATCAGCGCCATCTGCGAGGTCGCGTCCCCGCCCATCAGGAAGACGCAGTCCGCCTCCCTCACCAGCCGTGCCGCATCCGCCGCGCTCGTCCGCCGGTCGATTACGCGATGATCGGCGAACGCCATGCCGCGTTCGGCGAACATCCCGTGCATCCCGTCGCTGTCATCGTCGTTTCGGGCACAGTCCTCCGGCCACGCGCTGATAAAGACCAGGCTTTCCCTCCGGGGCAGGTTTTCCTGAAGCACCCGAGCGATTTCATCGGTAAAATGATGCGTCGGAAAACCGCTGAACAGGCCCAGCAAACTTGCGTTCATGTTCATTCTCCGTTCTTTTTCGTTTCTCTTGTATAGACCGTTCCCGTTTCCGACCATCGGGGAATGATCTGCTGCCCGCAAAGCTTTACGGATCCATCTTTTTCAAAACACAGGATCTCCGGCAGCCCTTCCATAAAAAATTCTGTCGGCGATTTGGGAGAAAGCCTGCGTTTCACTCCTTCCGGGTCCGTCAGAACACCGTCTTTGACGGATAAAGAAACCCCAAGCGCGGCATTCACATACGTTCCGTCCGTCGCCTTGAAAGAAGGCGCATCCCGATGCGCGATCCCAAGGAACCGGAGCATCTCCTTTTCATAAACATCCCATGCCTGCGCAGTAATCTCGATCCGCAGCTTATCGCATTCCGATTCGTCATAGAGCCTTGAAGCATACTCCGCGTAGTCCTTCAGGAAGTCGAAAAACGCCGTCACGTCCCGCTGCTTGTTTCGATAGTAAGGCCGCGCTTTGTCCCGCTCCCAGATGGATTCCAGGTCTTTCATGCCGCGCCGCTTTTTAAGAAACACGATGGAATCTTCTGCCTTTTCCCGGTACAGATAAATCAGGGCAGGGCGTAAGGGATCCAGCAGCTTCATGATACCGCGTTCGAATTCGGCCAGTCTCCGGTAATCCGCCCCGTTCAGCAGAAAGGTAAAAATCTGATACTGGAAAATGCTGCTGTCCAGAATGTAAATCGTTTCGTTCCTCAGGGCCGCATCCGCGAAGGCTTCCCATTTTTCAAGCGCCGCCGGTTCATAACGATCCAGCGGGATATCCATCGCATCGTATCGCAGCAGTTCCCGATACCACGCCGTGTTTTCATTCCCGGGCATCCTTCGTGCCGCGGTCAGATAGTCGATCCCCACGGTGGTCGTCCTGACCTCCGCGATGCTGTCCAGCATGTCGGCGGATTCCGGATATTTTTCCGTGAAAAGGCGGTACTCCGCTTTTGTCAGACAGGACTCGGAAAAAAACAGCGTGGGATGCGGCTGCGAGACTTCATGCAGCCAGCGGACATCCCGTCCGTTCCGGACCAGCTGTTCAAAAATCCTGTATGAATTCGTCGTCTTTCCCGTTCCGGGAAGCCCTTCCAGCAGAATCACTCTGTTCATATGTCGATCCTTAATGCTTCTCCTCCGTACCGCTCATTTCTTCATACCACCTGACGGCCCGTTCGGTCCAACCGGCGATGCATGTGCCGGTCCCGTCCGCGAAGCCGTGTCCTCCTTCCGGGCCGATCTCCAGCCTGCAGGGGATACGCAGTTTTTCAAGCGTCCCGGCAAGGAGCTTCGAATGTCCCAGCAGCTCGTCTCCCGCCATCACAAAGATCGCGCAGGGCGGAAATCCTTCCGCATGCTCCGGGCTCTCAAAAGGCTTTTCCATCGCCTCCGGAAACGGACAGCCATACAGACGGAGGTCCTCCCGCTCATCTTCTTCCGTATCCTCCTGTGCATTCTCTTCTGACGCAAACTCGGCAGCGGCCAGTTTCAGGCTGACAAACGGATATATCGGGAACGTCGCCCGCGGTTTTTCCATGTGAAACGCCGGGAATGAATACGTGGTATCCCTCGCTGTTGAACTGCGCCGCCACCGGCCACCCTTCCGTCAGATTCCACACGTTGACAAACCCGCCGCCGGGCACCAGCAGGATGAAGGGCCTCTCATCCGCTTCCGGAGCGTCCGACGGAAACCATACCATGTTGACGTTTCTCCGGGATTCATCCTCCGCGCATTCCGCTTCGCTGTACAGCGGATAGTACCAATCCCCGGTGTCCGCCGCGTCGAACAGGCGCCGGAAGCCCCTGCCGATGTCGCCGAAAAAGAAATGCTCGTCCCGTAATTGCGCCGGCGTCTTGTTCCATGCCTCTTCCTTACTCAGATCCCTGTTTCGGATCGCGTCTGAAGCGATTTTTTCAATTCGCAGGTCTGACAACAGCTCCCCCAGTGTCTTTTTTTCTTCGGTCATTTCAGTATCTCCTCTCAAACAATACAGCACAATCCGGCATTATCCCCGCGCCATATACGCGTACAGTGTCACCCACTTGTTCTCTTCGCCCACATTTCCGGCCTTGAATGCCGGCACTGATTTGGACGCCGTCAGCACATATCTTCCGTTCTCCAGCCTGTGCCGGTCAAGCACCCTGTACCCGGCCCGCATGGCCTCCGAGTCCGGCGCGCAGCCCAAAACCCGCAGGGCATAAACGATCTGATGCGCTCCGATCTTGATGGGATCGGGAGGATAGAATGTGCCCAGCATCAAGTCCACCATGGGCGTCTTCATATCGTCCGTCCGGTAGAAGATGTTGCGTTTGGTGAAATAATGTGTCAGCAGCTCTTCGCACGCCGCCCTGTATCCCTGCAGATGAAGTTCAGCCGCCAGCAGCAGATATTCCGCCGTCAGCCGCGCGCAGCTCTTATGGGGCTTCCTGGGATCATTGATCTTTTTGTTGGTACTGATGCACCCAAAGCCCCCGTCCTCCTTGATCAGCCCGAGAACGCTGTCGATTTCGTTTTTCACTATCTCTTCCTGACGGTATCCCAGCTTGACCAAGATTTCTGAGCAGAAGCGGTTCCCCGCACAGCATTTTGAAGCCGGTGCTTTCGATGAGCCCAAATACCTCGCCGTCGATATCCTCCCCGATATCGGCCCTGGTCAGGCCCCATTCCGCAAAGGCAAGAATGGCGTCATACTTCGCCCAGGACTTGTCCGTCCTGAGCTTTTTCAGACCGCGCTCGTATACTTTGCTATGCAGCAGCATTTCCCTGCATTCAGCAACGCGCTCGTCGTCTTTCGGCAGCTTTTCATATTCCTTCAGCGTCCGGAGCCGCACTTCCGGGTTTTCTTTCTCCAGCAGCCATGTCAGAATCGTCCGGTCCATCCCTTTTCCTCCCCTTTGATCGTTTATCGGTTCTTTCTGACATAGATCAGGACAAAGTTCAGAATCCTGTCCAGTCCTTTTTGCAGGAATTCCCTGTCGCGGATACCGTAATCGTGTCCCGTATCAAACCACTCCCGCCAGGCGATGTCAAAGCATTCCGCTTCCTTCACGGTGACATCGCACGCTTCGCCGCACTCTTTTTTCAGGAGTTCCTCCCACCAGGCGGCCGTTTTGAACAGCCGCGCGTCGTCCCCTTCGGCCCACGTTTCAAACAGCTCTTTCAAGTCGCCCCGGGGCTGTTCCTTTAATCCCGGAACGACGATCATCACATATCCGCCTTTTTTGACAAACGGCAGGATCTTTTCGGCGAATACTTTTTCCCTGCAGCCGAAGTAATGATAGGCGTCAACACTTACGATCGCGTCAAAGTATTCATGGGCAAAAGGCATATCCATGGCGTCGCCGTGGATCGGAATGACCCGGTCCTCCAGATGGTTTTCCCGGATCCTCCGGTAGTTTTCCGTCGCGGGGACCCACAGATCATAGGCATACACATAATCCGCGTCCGTTTCATTGGCGATGAACAAAGATGTCAGGGCAAAGCCGCACCCCAGGTCCAGGGTCCGGTGAAACCGCAAATCCGCCGGCTTCCTGCGGATCAGTTCATCCAGCAGGCGGAATGAATTCGGCCCCATCAGGTATTCTTTTGTGAAGTATTGACGGTACTTCTCAATGTCGCTCATCTCAGTTTACCCCTTTTCGTTCAGCTTTTCGTCCGCCAGCCGCTCAACACCGGATTCCGCCTGATCAACCCCCGGATTCCGGTTCGTCATCACCGCCGCGATTCGTTTCGTCCTGATGTTCATCTTCATGATGCACTGTCCGTTTTCACCCCAGCCCTTTGAAACCAGCGTATCTTTTCCGGACACAAACAGGCCAAGCCCCGTCCATGGAAAATCCTTTACCGGCCTTGCCATTTCACGTGCCGTTTCTGCATGCAGGAAAGTGCTTTCACCATGAAGCGCTTTTACAAATGTCTTTGCGATGGTCAGCAATTCCGTCGGCGTGCACCACAGTCCGGACGCCGCCAGATCCGGAACCGAAGGAAATCTGCCCGGAATGGGCTGCCCATTGTCGTCATATCCTGTCGCCATCCTGTTTTCATAGCGGGCGATCTTTTCGTCGGACGCGAAAAAGGTATTCTTAAGGCGCAGCGGGTCGAAAACCAGTTCCTGCGCAATGTCTTCAAAAGGCATGTGCGTCACCTCCCTCAGCATCATCTGAAGAACACAGTAACCGGCGTTCGAGTATTCAAAAGCCGTTCCCTGCGGTTTCTCCGCCCGCACCGGACGGTTGTTATAAGCCGTTCTGCCTTCCAGGATATCGATCAGGCTGATTTCGGGACCGCCGCGGCGAAGGCCGCAAAAGCCGTCTTCGCCGTCCGTGATTCCGGCGGTGTGGCACAGAAGGGCCCGGATGGCCGCGTCGCTTTCTTTTCCTTCCGGCGTGAGCAGCTTCCACTGCCGCAAATAATCGTTGACGGGCCTGTCTGTATCGATTGCCTGATTCTCCCGCAGCTTCATCACGCATTCAGCTGAATTCTATAATACAGGTCGTCCCCCGAAAACGCCGCTTCGCCGTAATTCTTTTTCCGGTCAACCAGGACAAAGCCCACGCTCTCATAGTTTTTCGGAGCGATCAGATTGCCGTTCGTCCGCACCCGGATCTCTTTCAGCCCTTCGTATTCCCGGATGCGGCGGAGGGCTTCCGAAAGCTGCGCTTTGCCGAACCCGTTTCCTTTGTAAGCCGTTCTGATGGCGTTATGCCCGATCTCCGCGTATTCCGGCCGGTTCCTGGGGTCCCAGCAGATGAAGCCGACGGGCTCGTCGCGGAAGCAGGTGACGAAACCGTACTTGTCCGCGATCTGAGGATGATCGAAAAAGAAGTCGTCCGATTCTCTCCAGTTCCCATCCCAGCACCGCGCGAATCGCTCGTCAAAGGAATACGCGTCCTTCAGAATGCCGTACATGATGCCCCGGCCATAGTTCGTGATCTTCCGGAAGGACAGCACCGCACGGAGCCATTCTTCCCGGGTGACGGCAAAGGCATAGGAAATCGTGTTTTTCGGATCGGGATATTCCTTCACTTTTTTCATGCCGTTGGCCAGGGCCGTTCGCCGGGAGCCCTCGTTGGTATACTTCATATAGGAATACAGCGCGTTGTACTTTGTGTTAAGAAACGCCCAGTCCCGCACAGCCCGTGCCGCTTCCTTCGCAAAGCCCCGCCGCCAGCATTTCTTATGAATGTGATACCCGATCTCCGGAAGCGTCTCCCCGTCGATATTCTGCAGAGTCAGTCCGCAGTCCCCGATGAACTCTCCCGTTTCCTTCAGTATCACCGCCCACAGACCGAAGCCGTACTTTTCATAGTTTTCCAGATTCCATTCGATCCAGCGCTGGGTACGCTCTTCGTCAAAAGGCGCGGGATAATGGGCCATCGTTTCCGGATCGGATACGATTTCAAAGAGGGCGTCAAAATCGTCCGGGCTATATTCCCGAAGGCGCAGGCGTTCGGTTTCGATCATCCGTGCATCCACCCCTTATTCCGTCAGTCCCGTGATAAACGCCGCGATCGTCTCCGCGGTCTCATCCGGCGTTTGGTTTTCGGTATCGATAAACAACTGATACTTGCCCCGGTTCCGGCCGATCCACTGATTGTATTCGATGTGGGGCCGGATCGCTTCGTCCGTGGTGAAGCCCCGCTCCCTGGGCCGGGCCCGCAGGCGCCGTTCAATGATCCGATCCCCGGCCCACAGCGCAATATAGAATGTGGCGGTCAATTCCTCCGGCACGGATGCTTTTGTAATGTAGTCGTGGGGAGCCATGCAGGTCACAAAGACAAGATTCCTTCCGCCGGCGATCCCGAACGCCTTTCGCAGGCTGTCCGAGCCGTACTGTCCTTCCCGTTCGGTGCCGGCATAGTCCCACCAGTTAAGGCCCGTTTTGTCGGAATCGACACAGGCATACCGGTCCGGGTTAAGCCTTGCCGCCAGCTCGTCCTTCATGGTGGATTTTCCGGCCCCGCAGGTCCCGGTAACGATAAACAGTTTCATCGGCTTTTCCTCCTTATCGACGGATCACTGCGCAGTCCTTCACATATTCCCCGTATCGTGCCAGGAAGTCGTCCTTTTCCGCCTCCTCTGTAATCCAGAGAATCACCCAGGCGTTTTCGATGCCCAGGTTTTCATATGCCTTGTGACGGTGGTTGCCGTCGTTGAGTTCGAATTCCCCCTCCGTATAATGGACGATGAGCGGAGGCATGTCAGGATCCTGTTGAATGCTTTTTTCAAGGCCGGCCACCCTGATGTCCCACCAGTCCCTGTCGATCTGATACTTCATCTCCGGCTCCGGCCCCGCGCACCTGTGAAACAGCCGGACAGGAAACAATGCCGGGCTGAAATAGTACCGGTCGAAGAGCTTCAGGCCGTCCGAGAAGGGGATGTTCCGCCCGTCCTCGTTGAGATACAGATGGAGCCAGGCGTCCGTTTTTCCCGCCTGCCCGTAGACCCGGGCGGAGGACAGTGTTGCGCTGTACCTTAGCATAGCGATCTCCTTTCTTGAATACACGATTCGTTTGATGGAATCATAGGAGAGCGCGTACTTGTCCATGAGCTGTTCGATGCCCACGCCCCGTGCGAAGGCTGCGCGAATGTCCCGGTTCCGCTCCAGGATGTACTGCTGATACCCGGATGTCTCGCCCCAGGCTTTTTTCTCTTCCCGGGCCGGCACATAGATGGTTTCGCCGGATACGTACCGCTGGATTTGTTTGAGCAACCCTTCCGGGAAGATCTCCTGCGCGTTTCGATAGGCCATGGTTCCGCCCTCCTTTCAGAAAGGATTGTACAGAATGCTCTTCGATAATGATATATCATCTTTGCCTGGAAGCGTTTTTGACACAGCGGGTCACGGCTTACGATCATCGTTTTGAAAATGATCTGTTTTTCCCTGTTTCCCTCATTGTTGTCATTATAGAACAGTCTGATCCGATCCCCGAAAACTTCCCGCGCCAGTCTGAAGACCTCGATGTAATAATGTTTTCCCAGCAGCTTATACCATTCATCGATCCGGACTCCCTCGTCGTCAACCTCATATACGGGTTTTCCTTCTTCCCGAAGGATTCTGTTTTCATCCGGATCGGCCGCAATTTCATTGATCAGCTCCACACCTAAAGTTGAACAGGCGCGTGTTGACTTCATCATCGATAAACGCCGGCTGATCCCGATTGAAGTATATCTCCATCTTCATCTCGTTCTCAGGCGTCACGCTGTCCAGGTATCTGTCGACAAACCGAACGATTTTCTTCATCCGGTCATAGTCCAGCTGACGGTAGTATCCGGCGTCAGGCGGATTCTCCGCGGCCAGATATCTGTCCCTTCTCTCAGCGAAATCTTCTTCCCCGCAGGATTTCCAGATTTTTATCAGATCAACTGTCAGATAGCTGATGCCGCTTCCGAACATTACGAATTCATTCCTCCGTTCGCATTGTTCCGGTTGTCTCGGCTTAACATGGGAGCGGACAGCCTTTTGCGGTCCTGCAGCAAATCACAGTTTTTTCACGTAAGCCACGATCCGGTTGGCTTCAATAAAACCGACGGAGCGATGAAACCGCTGACTGTCCGTGTTTTCCAGTTCGCAGTCGCTGGCAAATTCCGCGCAGCCCCGCGCTTTGGCCCAGCTTTCACACGCGGACAGCAGTTTGCGGGCGATGCCATTCCGGCGCGCGCCTTCCCGGACATAGATCCCCTCAAGGTACCCCACCGGACTGGTTTCCGTTCCCTCCACATAGTCATGGCGAAGCTGGCACTGGGCAAAGCCCGCGGCTTCCCCCTTCTCTTTGTACAGAAAGACCGCCGCGTCATCACGGGAAATGAGCGACGCCATCTCCTCCCCCATCTCCTCCACGGAATGCTCCGGCCACAGTTCGCAAGCGAGCGCGGCGGCTGCCGCGGCGTCCTCGCTGCCGGCCTGACAGGGGTTAGTTACAGGAGCATCCTGCTGCGCCTCCTCCCGTTTCCAGAAAGACCAATGGATGCCCTTCCCATACCCGAGCTTTTCGTAAAAAGGATCCCCGCCGCCGGTCATGTGGGTGGCGCCCAGGGCCTTCATCCGGTGATAGTGCCGGCTCAGGGCGGCTGCCGCCAGCCCCTTCCTTCGATGATCCGGATGTGTGCACAGGGGTTCCATGTAGGCCAGTTTGTTTTTCTCAACCCACCACATGCCGGAGAAGCACACGTACTCCCCGTTTTCGTCCGCGATGATCACGTCATATTCATGGGTGGAATGAGGTGCGGGAGCGGTCATGGGGCCGATGACGCCCTTATAGGACTTGGCGGGCGTCCAGTCGACGGAACGGTCTTCCCGGTCCCAGCCCTCGAAGGGTCCTCTTTCCCCGTGCCCGAATCCGTACCAGAGGAGCTTCGCCAGCCTGAAGCCGTCCGCGTCCTTCGGGTCCACAAAGTGATAACCTTCGGGCAGCGGATGATTGAGTTCGTTTAGAAAGTCAAAGATCCGGTCCTCGTATTCATCTGTTTTGACGAACCCACGCCTTGCGGCAGCGTCCATTAAAAACTCCTGACCGTTGAAGAGAACCAGCCGCTGCTTACCGTCAAAGTTCGGCATGGAGGAGACGGCATATTCCACCAGTTCATCCGCCAAAGATTCATACCCTTTCCGGACGCTGAAGAAGACATCCGTCACCGGCGCTTCGTAAAACACGAATGCTGCCACCCTGTCCCCGTCCAGCCAGAACCGATCCAGAAAACTGTAGGACTGATCCATCCATGAGGATTGCAGCGCATACTCAAAGAACGGCGCCGCCACACCGCTGCCCTTTTCCCTGTCATAGATATCCGTAAGGAAATCCCAGACCCGATTGACGTCCGTCAGAATCTGAAACTGCGTTGTGGTGATGTTCATGATGCCTCCGCCTCCTTTTGATATATTTCGGTCACTCCCCTGAGCTGCTCAGTCTCCACATCCGCATGCTTCCGTCCAAAGCTTCCGAAGTTCCGCTTCCTTGTCACGCAGGATATATTCCGCCGCGTCCATGGCCGTTTTCCCGAGCAGATCGTGCGCGTTGGTCTTTTCTGACTCGCGCACGTATTTCACCCGGTTCGCCGCGTAGTCCGGTGCGGCGTCGAAGGCGAGTGCAAGGGACTTTGCTTTTCCGAAAGATCCTTCCGCGCCTTTCCGGTCTCCGGACTTGAACTGAAAAATCGCCAGGAAGACGGTGAAAACCGCCCTCATCTTGTCAAGAAAACCCGGTTCGTTTGTTTTTCCCAGTCCTTCCAGGGTGGGAATGATCCAGCGCATCATTTCCATGCCCGAAACGCTGTCGTTCTTCACATCGAACAGCATCGCGTAGCCGATGACCGTCTGAATGAGCGAGCTGACCGTCCGCAGGAGCCCATCTTCCAGAAAATCATTTGCTTCCTCAGGGTCTTTTCCGTGGGAGAGCATCATGATGCCGATCATATCGTCAAAGATGGAGCCGTCGTTGTGCGCCTTCAGCAGTTCCAGCGCCTTGTCCGTTTCGCCCAGCATCTCATGCATCTCCGCAATCATTCCGCAAATCCAGGATTCGTTCACCCGGGAATCCTTGCTCTGAGCCACCAGCAGACGGGAATCGTTCAGAAGCTCAATGGCCCGCCTAAGCCAGGGTTCCTTTTTCGTCCCCGCGCCGAAGGTATAGTAAAGATACGCTCCGGCAAAGACCGCGTCGAAGGAGTGCGGATATTTCCGGATCGCCTTTTCCGCTTCCGTAACCGCATCGTAATCCCGGGTGCGGCTTGCCTCCCACAGGCGTTCCACGGCTGCGTTCAGTTGATTGTCCTTAATTTTGTATCCCAGCAGCGCGTCCACGGAAACCTCGAAGAAATCCGCCATTTCCATAATCAGGCGCAGCTCGGGCAGGGATGATTTGGATTCCCATTTATACACCGCGCCGACAGATACACCCAGCACCTCAGCAAGCTGTTCCTGGGTCAGCCCGCGCTGTTTCCGGTAAGCCCGGATATTTTCCGCAATGCTTGTCTCCATGCCGTTGTCTTCCTTCCGGTTGATAGCACCATTATACCCTGAAAAACAGAAACAAAAAAGATATAGATGTTAATATTATCATAGTATTTGCCCATACCTGTGGTATGGGTTTCGTGATATGTCCGGATTATCCGCAACGGACCGACACCAAATACGCCTTCCATGCCCGGCACATCTTCGGAATACAGTAAAAATGCCATGTTCCGCGCAAAAAAACGCCGGGAGCCATCTTCGGACGGCTTCGGCGCTTTTGTGATATCGATTTCAAAGTCAGACAATCGGTTAATTTACACCCTTGCTTTGATTTCTTTTTCAAAGAAGGAAGAAACGGTCTCCGGGGATACGGAGAAAAACTCTCCGTCCACCGTGACGCACACGCCCTGCCGGCATCTGCCCATGCAGAAGGTGCCGCCCAGCTCAATCTTGTCGCCCAGGTTTTCTTCAGCAATCAGATCCTGCAATTTCTCCACCACGGACCGGGAGCCCTTGATATGGCAGGAAGAACCGATGCAAACCGTTACTGTCATTGTCCTGTCTCCTTTTACAGATGACTGATTCAAAGAGAAGGGGGGGATTCCCCGTCGCTCCCCTTCCCGTCATAAGCCGCGAAAGCGGAAGAAACGGGTTTAATGATACTCCACCACGCTGGCCCAGGAGAGCAGGAATTCCCGCTCCTTTTCGTTGCCCTTGACGGACTGACTGGCCGCCACGATGGGCATCCATTTCTGCACATACTGCATGGGCGTGCCGCTCTTTTCGCAGAACAGCTTCAGGTATTCCCTCGCGCCGTCCTCGTCGCCGTTCAGCCAGAACAGCAGATACGTTCTGGCCACGTCGGCGGAGGCGTTGCCCTGGGTCACGTGACTCCAGTCGATGATGTAGGGCGTGCCGTCCTCGCTGATGATGATGTTGGAGGGCCAGAAATCCCCGTGGCACACCTTGCTGTGGGTCGGCATTCCCTCCAGGCGGGCATGCAGATCATAACGGGTGTTGGCGTCCAGATCGGCCTGACTGATCTTGCGGCTCATCTTGTCCTTAAGGCGGTTCAGCATCGGGCAGGTTTTGCTCTGCACTTCCATCTGGATATCCACAAACTGATTTAAATATTCCGACTTATTGTCCGGGTTTTCCTTCATCAGTTGGGACAAGGTTTTTCCCGGGATGAAATCGGAGAGGATGGCCCACTTCCCTTCGATCATGGTAACGCCCAGAATTCTGGGAACATGCAGCCCGGTTTCCTCAATGCGGGCCTGATTCAGCGCTTCGTTGAGGATGTCCGCCTTGGAATAGTTTTCATTAAACACCTTCACGCACCGGTCGCCGTCCCGGTAAATGGTCTTGGCGTTGCGCACGGCAATAACGCGGTCCAGATTCATGTTCTTCTCCTCCTCTCACTTTTTCCGGCCGGTCCGATAGGCCTTCTTCACGGCGTCGTCCCTGACGCCATCCAGATCGTCCGCCGTGGGCATGGGCGTTTCGGCAAAATGCTTTTCACCGTAATAGGCGTTCAGGTACATCTGTTTGATTTCGCTCATGAGGGGATAGCGCGGGTTGGCGCCGGTGCACTGGTCGTCGAAGGCCTGCTCAACCATGTCGTCCAGGCGGTTCAGGAAGTCCTTTTCATCCGCCACATAATCCCGGATGGAAGGCTTGATGCCTACATAAGTCTTCAGGTTGTTGATGAGTTTAATGAGTCCTTCCAGCTTATCCCGGTCATTGTCGCCGCGGACGCCCAGGGCTTCGGCCACCTCGGCATAGCGGCGCAGGGTGCGGGGATGATCGTACTGCGGGAAGGTGCCCATCTTGGCGGGGGCTTCGGCGGCGTTGAAGCGCAGCACCTCTTCGATCATCAGGGCGTTGGCCACGCCATGAGCGATATGATGGAACGCGCCCAGCTTGTGGGCCATGGAATGGCACACACCCAGGAAGGCGTTGGCGAAAGCCATGCCCGCCATGGTGGCGGCGTTGGCCATCTTTTCCCTGGCTTCCACGTCGTTAAGGCCGTTGTCATACGCCCGGGGCAGGTATTCGAAAATGGTTTGCAGGGCTTTGATGGCCAGGCCGTCGGTGTAATCCGTGGCCATCATGGAGGCGTAGGCTTCCAGCGCGTGGGTCACGGCGTCGATGCCGCTGGCCGCGGTCAGGCCCTTGGGGGCGGTCATATGGAAATCGGTATCGATGATCGCCATGTTGGGCAAAAGCGCGTAATCGGCCAGAGGATATTTTACGCCGCTCTGTTCATCCGTGATGACCGCAAACGGCGTCACCTCGCTGCCCGTGCCGGCGGAGGTGGGAACGGCGATGAAATACGCCTTTTCTCCCATCTTCGGGAAGGTGTAGACTCGCTTGCGGATGTCCATGAAGCGCATGGCCATATCCTGGAAATCAACCTCAGGATGCTCGTACAGCACCCACATAATCTTGGCCGCGTCCATGGCGCTGCCGCCGCCCAGGGCGATGATCACGTCGGGCTGGAACAGGCGCATCTGCTCCGCGCCGGCTTTGGCGCAGGCCAGGGTGGGATCGGGGGCCACGTCAAAGAAGGTGGCGTGCCGGATGCCCAGCTGATCCAGTTTTTTGGTTATGGGCCAGGTGCTGCCGTTGTTATAAAGGAAATTATCGGTAACGATAAAGGCTTTCTTTTTGCCCATTACGTACTTTAACTCATCCAGCGCCACCGGCAGGCAGCCCTTCTTGATGTACACCTTTTCCGGCGCGCGGAACCACAGCATGTTCTCTCTCCTCTCGGCCACGGTTTTGATGTTCAGCAGGTGCTTCACGCCCACGTTTTCGGACACAGAGTTCCCGCCCCAGCTGCCGCAGCCCAGGGTGAGGGACGGGGCCATTTTGAAGTTGTACAGATCGCCGATGCCGCCGTGAGAGGAAGGGGTGTTCACCACGATGCGGCAAGTTTTCATCCGGGCCGCGAAGGCATCCAGCACCTCAGGCTTCTTCCGTGTGTCGGCATACAGTGAAGCGGTGTGGCCATAGCCGCCGTCGGCAATCAGACGTTCGGCCTTTCCGAAGGCATCCTCCGGATCTTTGGCGCGGTACATAGCCAGCACCGGGCTCAGCTTTTCATGGGCGAATTCCTCGGAAAGCTCCACGGATTCCACCTCGCCGATGAGCACCTTGGTTCCTTCCGGTACGGCAACTCCTGCCATCGCGGCGATTTTGAAGGCGCTCTGTCCCACGATTTTTGCGTTCAGCGCGCCGTTGATCAGGATGGTGCGGCGCACCTTATCCAGTTCCTCGCCTTTCAGGAACCAGCAGCCGCGGGCGGCAAACTCTTCCCTGACGGTGTCATAAATGCTTTCCGGCACGATTACGCTCTGCTCGGAGGCGCAGATCATTCCGTTATCGAAGGTCTTGGAATGGATGATGGAATTGACCGCCAGCACCAGGTCCGCGCTGTCGTCGATGACGGCGGGCACGTTGCCCGCGCCGACGCCCAGGGCGGGCTTGCCGCTGGAATAGGCGGCCTTCACCATGCCGGGGCCGCCCGTGGCCAGGATGATATCCGCTTCCCGCATCAGGGTGTTGGTCATCTCCAGGGAAGGCACGTCGATCCAGCTGATGATGCCCTCCGGCGCGCCGGCCTTCACCGCCGCGTCCAGCACCGTCTTAGCCGCTGCTATGGTGGCTTTCTTAGCCCGGGGATGGGGGCTGAAAATGATGCCGTTGCGGGTTTTCAGGCAGATCAGCGCCTTGAAAATGGCGGTGGAGGTGGGGTTGGTGGTGGGAATCACCGCAGCTACAACGCCGATGGGCTCCGCGATTTTCTTTATGCCGTAAGCCTTGTCTTCCTCAATCACGCCGCAGGTTTTGGTATCCCGGTAAGCGTTGTATATATACTCGCTGGCGTAATGGTTCTTGATTACCTTGTCCTCCACCACGCCCATGCCCGTTTCCTCAACGGCCAGCCTGGCCAGGGGGATGCGGGCCCGGTTGGCTGCCGTGGCCGCGGCCAGGAAAATCCGGTCCACCTGCTCCTGGGTAAAGGCAGCGAAGAGACGCTGCGCGGCGCGCACCCGGTCAATAGCCGCTTCCAGCGCTTCCACGCTGTCCACCTTGTCAAATGCTTCTTTGTCCATACTGTTTCTCCTTTTCCTGTTTGCGTGATTCACCGGCTGTCATTTGGAGATAAGCCAGAGATAATGCGATATTTTCCTGATGCACCGTCACGTGGGACGGCACTTTGATGGGAAACGGCGCAAAATTGAGGATCGCTATCAGGCCGCTTTTAACCATCTCATCCGCGGCGGACTGAGCCGAAGCCGCGGG
Source organism: uncultured Eubacteriales bacterium (assembly GCA_902789365.1). GTDB lineage: Bacteria > Bacillota > Clostridia > Christensenellales > Aristaeellaceae > RUG756. The sequence goes on along the minus strand of CADANQ010000006.1, from coordinate 13,510 downwards.
CACTGACAGGATGCCCGCCCGAACCCGATGCGATGCGCAAAACGCGGCCAGACGGTCCATGGGATACACGGGCACACGGCCGTGAACCCGGGGGGATGCCGCCGGGTTTTTGTCAAAGGCGGCGATGATCTCCATCCCGTATTCTCCGAACCCGTCGTATTCCATCAGGGCGGAGCCCAGCTTGCCCGCGCCTACAATGACGGCGCAGGTCGGCGCGTCCGTTTTCAGCGCCTTTTCCATATCCCGGCGAAGCGCCTGCACAGGGTAGCCTACTTTCGGAAGCCCCGCCGCGCATACGCTGGCCAGGTCCTTGCGCACCTGAACCTCGCCCAGTCCCAGACCCCTGGCGATCTGCGCGGCCGACACCTTTTCCGTTTCCACTCCGCGGATAAACTGCAGATAGACGGGCAGCCGCCCCAGCGTCGCCCTGGAAAGCGTACTTTGCAAAGGATCATCCTCCTTTCGATATGTATTATATCGAAATGTCCGCCGTGTGCAAATTACCAAAAGAGTATAACCGATATATCATTATTTATCATTTGCGATCAGCTCCTGACAAAAAAGAAGCTTTACCGCCGTAAATGACAGCAAAGCCGTTTGGGATTCCTTTTTATTTTTTCCTTGTGATGCATTCGCGTTTGGATTGGGTCAGCTCGGTAATGAAACGCTTATCCATCTCCGTCATCTGATAATCCCGCCGATGAATCAGCATATCCCGGTACAGGCGCTGGTTTTCCGCGCATTCCCGCTGCACCAGATGCAGCCGCTTCAAAAGCCGCTCAGGCAGAGGAGACACCCACATAAAGGTTTCCGGGTTTTCGGTCAGCAAATCCAGCTGGCTTCCCCGTTCAAACACAAAGATGCGCCGCGGTGTTTGCGGCAGTTCCTCGTTTCTTACGGTGGAAAGCGGCAGGGAAGGCACATAGGGATCGGCGTGCGCAATCTGGATGTATTTTTGCAGGTCCGCAAAACGGATCGTTTCCATCCCGGCCAAGGCGCAGTCTTCCCGCATCACCAGCACATATTTAAACTCCGCGACGATCTCGCCTTTCAGTCCTTTTTCCATCATCATTTGTTTGAAGTATTTATCATAGCCCGCCGCATAGCGGATAATGCCCAGATTGTATCCGACCTCCAGGATATTTTTTACCGCCTGCAGCGCATTGGTTTCCTGATAGAAGATCTCCACCTTTTCTTTTCCCAGCGTTCGCGAAAAGGCGGCGAAAGCATCCGAGATATAGCTTGCTCTGGGCACGGAAATGGAAAAGCGCTGTTTGCCGGCCTTTTTTTCTTTATACAGGCTTTCCATTTCGTCGATCTGCTCCAGAATCTTCCGGGCCTGATTGACGAACAGCTCGCCGTCCGGCGTCAGCATCATGCCCTTGGAGGAGCGGTGAAAGAACTGGATCCCCAGATCGGCTTCCATTTCCCTGACCACCCGGCTCAGATTGGGCTGCGCCACATGCATTTTCTCCGCCGCCTTATTGATGGAGCCGTTCTCTGCGATGCCGATTACGTATTTCAGGTGTAAAATGTTCATTTTGTTCTCTCCATTATCCTTTGCCGGTCGATCTCGCGCGGCATCACATGACAGATCCGGCTGTCTCCCCTTGCTCTTGCCGTTCCCGGCATGCTGCGCCACCAAGTATATTATAGTTTATTCCGTATTTTTTGTCAGCACGGAAAAACCCTGAAATCCCCTCGGGAAACCCGTGACCGGCGGCGTTATATTTTCCCTGACGGCGGCAATCCCCGGCCGGGAATGAAGCTGCCGCTGCACGCTAACCGGAAAAGAGAAGATGCCAGGAAGCTCTCCGGCTGTATTCAGCAAAAAGATTTGATGTCAGGAGAATCCGGCAGGAAGCTGTGATATAATATTATTTATAAGAATTCTGGATCGAATACCTTTGCCGTTATGCGGCAGTGTATTCGGCTCTTTGGCAAGCCGGAGGACAGAAACCGTGGAAACAAAGCAAAAATATCTGAAAATCTTTCTCTCTACCCTATATTTAAGCGCTTTCACCTTTGGCGGCGGTTATGTGATTATAACCCTGCTCAAGCGAAAGTTTGTGGACGAGCTGCACTGGATTGATCAGGAGGAAATGCTGGATCTGGTAGCCATTGCTCAGTCTTCCCCCGGCGCGATCGCGGTGAACGGCGCTATTGTGGTCGGCTATAAACTGGGCGGCATTTTCGGAATCCTGTGCGCGGTACTCGGCGCTGTGATTCCGCCATTCATCATTCTGACTCTTGTTTCCATGTTCTACAACGCCTTTCGGGACAATCCGGCGATTCAGGCCCTGCTTCGCGGCATGAAGGCCGGCGTGGCGGCGGTGATTATGTCGGTGGTTTGGGATATGGCCGCGGGAGTGGTCAAGTGCCGGGATTGGATACTGACAGCTGTCATGGCAGCCGCTTTCGCGGCAAACTACTTTCTCAGGGTCAACGTAATCTGGATTATTTTGATTACTGCCGCTATCGGTGCAATCCGTACACTCATCCGGACAAAAAAAGGAGCAAAGGCATGATATATCTGCAGCTGTTTCTTGCTTTTTTACAGATCGGTGTCTTCTCCTTCGGCGGCGGATATGCAGCCATGCCCCTGATTCAGTCTCAGGTGGTAGCGAACCATGCATGGATCAGTCTTTCGGATTTTACCGATCTGGTGACAATAGCCGAGATGACGCCCGGCCCCATTGCAGTGAATGCCGCCACCTTCGTGGGCAGCCAGGTGGCCGGCATTCCCGGCGCATTGGCAGCGACATCAGGGGTTGTGCTGCCTTCCTGCCTGTTTGTGACAGTCCTGGCCTGGCTTTATAAAAAATACCGCAGTCTGACTTTGATGCAGGGGATATTGCAATCCCTCCGTCCCGCGGTCGTGGCCACGATCTTCAGCGCTGGGCTCTCCATCCTGCTGCCGACTCTGTTTGCCGACGGAACAATCAGCTTTTTGGCAGGGAATTTTCAAATCCGCGCCGCCTTGCTCTTTTTCGGCGCCCTGGTATGCCTGCGGGTGTGGAAGCTGAATCCGATTCTTGTGATGGCAGGCTGCGGCTGCCTGGAGCTGCTCTTCCAGCTGCTCTGTTAGCGTCTGTTCCCAAATGAGGACCGGGCACGCTCCCAGAAGTTTCGACCGGTGTTTCATCTTCATGATGTTCATCCCCGTTCCTCCTCTTATGAAATTGAGTCTGACGAATTCCGGCAGAATCCATCAGAGGTATCCGCAATCCCCAAAGAATTACGCACAGCGGTACGGGGTAAAGGAAGCAGTTACTCATCGGCTATCTCTGTATAACTCCGGCCTGCTTTGCGCATGGCGGTCAAGCGGCTTTTTTCATCCGGCGTCATCCGGTGTCCCTCCAATTGCTTAGGCGGTTCACCTTCCTACGCCCAAAAGTCGTATCGTTTTACAGTGCCAAAAACAAAAAAAAGACCGCCGACAGGGAATAATTCTCCCGTGGCGGTCAATGTGGCAGTCGCTCAAGTTTTAGCAAATATCACATAATAGAGCAGAAAACGTCTTCATTTTTACAGCCATTCTCTTAAAAGTGTTCCGGTATCCCCGTCGATACAGATGCTGCGCGCTTCGATCTGCTTTGGGCAGTAAGCCTCATCATAATTCAGGCAGCAGTAAACTGCCTTCGGATTGTCGTTCGTCATTTGCCAGAAGGGATATTTGATGATCACCGGCGTGTTGCTGCCGACCCCGATCTCCAGATACAGCACGTGCTGACCGTCGTGCTGTCGGAGGTAATCAGCATAGGCAGCGGATGCCCGCCGCCAGCCCTCGTCCTCCACAAAGGAATCATCCGACCGCAGATTGGGCATCACTTTGCGCCCGTCCTCCGGGCTGCGGGGAATCAGCGCGGTCGGAATGCGCATGGCGACTTTTCTGTCCTCCGGCATAATAAATGAGCCGTCTGCATTCTTCACAAAGCCCTGCGCAGCCATGGCCTGCATGACCCATTCTTCGTTGTCCCAGGTCTTCTGTACAGTCGGGTGCTGGTTTTGGAAGAGGCCATAGTCACCCTGGGTATAGAACAGGCGCTTCTTGTCAAAGCCCGCCTTCTGGAACATGTGATCCACATTGGTGGTGATCACAAAATAATCCTTGTCGGCCATAACTGCTCCACCAGGCCCAGTATGTCTCTTCATCCGGGAAGGGGTAGAAGCCGCCGGAATACATGTTCTTAATCCCGAAGCGCTCCGCGAAGTCCGAGAAGCAGTACCGGAAACGTTCACCGCTGTAGACAAAGCCTGCCGAGGTGGACAATCCGGCTCCAGCACCGATGACGATGGCGTCCGCCGTCTTCAGTTCCGTCTTCAAACGCTCGATCTGTTCTGTACGTGTGCCTATACCGATGGACAGGCCATCCCGGAAACCTCGCACGCCATCCAGACCATTCCGAATGGTTTCCAGATAGCCGTTTGGCCGTTCATTGTAATTCCTGCTCATAGTATTCTTTGTCCTCATCCTTGAAAACATTGAAGATCACCCGATCCATGGCTCCAGGATGCCTGAGCATCCACTCTTTTACGGTTTTCACGGCAATTTCAGCCGCGTGGCATCCCGGAAAACGGAAAACCCCTGTGGAAATGCAGCAGAAGGCCACACTTTTCAGCCCGTTTTCCAGGCACATATCCAGCGTGTTAGCGTAGCAGTCAGCCAGGGCCTTTTCCAGCGCCGGCGTCAGCCTGCTCTCCACGATCGGCCCAACGATATGAATCACCTTTTTTGCGGGCAGGTTATAGGCGTCCGTCAGCATCGGGACAGCCGTTGGCTGCTCGTAATCAGGGCCATACTGCTGCCTGAACGCCTCCATCTGCCGGTTGCAGGCGGCGCGGAGCTGGATGCCCGCGAAGGAATGGATACAGTTGTCAATGCAGGTGTGCATAGGCACAAAGCATCCGAGCATTTGGGAGTTGGCCGCGTTCACAATGGCGTCCACTGCAAGTCTGGTGATATCGCCCTGCCAGATGGAGAGACCGTCATGCAGCACCGGAATATCGTCCGGCGTAACGATTCCTTTCTCTCTTGCACGGCCTTGCAGGTCACATTTTCCGGCATCGTGCCGGGCATGCGGATGTTCATCAGCGACCGGAGGATGCGCCGCCTGCCGGCGGTATCTTTGGGTGTGACCAAATTCTGATAATTGCCCGAATCTGCCTTGAAAGCTTCAACGAGGAAGCTCAGCCGCTGGTCCTGGGTCATTGTTTTGTCCATCGTGCTTTACCTCTTTTGTACCGCTCCGGCCGGGCAAACCTTCATGCAGTTGCCGCAGTGCAAGCAATGCTCCTGTTCGATGCAAAATGGATCGCCGCCTGGGATGATGCAGTTCTGCGGGCACACCGGCAGGCAGCTTCCGCAGCCGATACAGGCGTCCGTGATGAAGAAGCCTTCCGCCCTCTGTTGTGCGCCGCCGAAGCTGAAGGAGGCCCGCTCAATCGGTTTCTTTGAGAGATCGAACCATTTGCCGGTTCCCTCAAAGATCTGGAAAACCGTCAGGGCGCGCATCGCGTCCTCCGTCGGATAGATCTGGTGCATGTACAGGTTCTTCTCAAACAGCGCCGGGATCCGCTCATAGCCGAGCTCTCTGACCTTCCCGCGAACGGATACGGCGACGCTGGACATCGTGTCCTGCCCTTTGATTGCGGTCAGGGCAAGAAACCCGCGCTTCTTCAGCCGGTCATAGAAGCCCTTCCCCTTTGCGGTCAGGAAGTAAAGGCTGTTTTCATCGCTGTCCATCATGTCGATGGCCGCGGTGACCGGAAGCCCTTCGTCATCCACTGTCGCCACGATGGTCGTGTGGATCTCGCTGGTATACTTTCTCATTTCGTCTTCCATCGCGTTCTGGATCGCCTTCAGCTTGTCGTCCAGCAGGGCGTGGATGTTCCGGCCTACCGGGCACTTGGGATTTGGCGCTTCATGGAAGTGGAATAGGTCGCCGTTTTCTACCGGCTCGATGGCCTGGTACACATCGTAGAAGCTGATCTCCTCCAGCGGCTTCGTCGGTTCGATGCCGCCGGTGCCCCTGGCCACCGTGATCAGCCCAGCGTTCTTCAGCTGCGTCAGAATCCGGCGGATAATGACGGGGTTTGTGTTGATGCTGCCCGCCAGGAAGTCGCTGGTGACCTTGTACTCTTCTTTGAAGGTCTCGACGCAGGCGAAGATATGCAGCGCGATGGTAAACCGACTGGAAATCTGCATAAGCTCACCTCCCGCGTCTGCTTCTATCGTGTTGCAGGCACTTTCTTACGTATTTATTATACTCTTATTTGATCGGAGAAGCAACAGCTGTACCCTCGGCGGTTACAAAATTTCCGGTTGCAGCGTCCAGGGTCAGGGGATCAGCGTGACCAACGATAGCGGCGGTATTCTCCGCATCGTACCAGAAGATCACGTCAGAGTCGGCAACACCCACACCGATCAGGGCTGCTGCGGGAGCGTCGAAACGGTAGCCTTCCGCGCCTTCCACAGCGCCGCCCTTGATGACCGCGATCTCCTCAGCAGTGTAGGGAGCATACTCAGGATTGGTGGGGTTCACGATGCCTTCCAGCTCATAGTAAGCAGCAGTGTAGTAGATGGTTCCGACGTTTCCATTGTTCAGCGGCATCGCGCCGTAAGCCCAGTTCATCGTGATTTCCTCCTCAGCAAAAGCGGTCATTGTGATCAGCATCATAGCGGCAAGCAGCACAGCAACAAACTTCTTCATGGTGGTTTCCTCCTTAATCTCTTCGCGATCAGAACTTTCCGTTCTGGTTCTGCCAGGTTTCCTTTGCGGCGATGGTTTCCATCACATCCCAGTGTTCCGCGATCTTTCCGTTCTCCACACGCCACAGGTCATAGTAACTGGTGGGAGCACCACCGAAGGTGCCTTCGGAAACGGCCAGCACGTAATTACCCTGAGCCAGCACCTGGTACACGGTAGTGTAGATCATCTGAATGCCTTGCTCCGCCAGTGCCGCCAGGGCAGCGCCCAGGCCGGACAGGCCGTCCGCGATGCCGGTGTTATGCTGGATGTATGTATTGCCGTCAAAATATTCCGGGGTCTTTTCCGGATGCTGGCCCTGCATCACGTCAGCCAGGAAGTTCTTCACCAGTTCCCGGTTGGATTCGGTCTTGTCCAGAGCCTTCAGCTCTTTGCAGCCGTCGATTTGGGTGTGGCCGGAGGGGTTGGGATCGGCTTTCGCAGCCAGATTATCCCAGTGCTCCGCGATCTTTCCGTCGGCGTCGAAGCGGAAGATATCAAAGGCCACCTGCTCACCGGCACCGGCGAAGTTGTAGACGGTCTGCAGGAACACCTTGTCGCCGTCCTCGAAGGCACGTATGTTCTGAACGGTGGTCTTCACAGGCGCGGAAGCCAGCCAGGCCACACTGCCGACAAAGGCATCCCGCCCTGTGCCGTAGGCGAGGTTGTGCTGGATATAGCCTTTCGCCAGAAGAGAAGTTGCTTTTTCGGTGTCTCCGGTCGCGAAGGTGTTAATGAGGGCGAGAGCCTTTTCGATGTTTGTCATGGTGGATTCCTCCTGATCAATTGATACGATGTAACCTTAACGGTTTCATCTGACAAAGGGATCATAACACGACGCAGTTGTAATGTCAATAGTTACAACTAAAACTTTTTGAAAATTTTCAGCCCCGTTTTAACAAATATGTCCCCGGATGTCCCCAAATTGTCACCTTCATGTCCCCAATGTCCTTTGCTATACTGTATTCTGTCATAGAAGGACGAGATAGCATCAGGCAAATGCGCCTAGTGCTTTTCTTATTGCCCTTCCGACGGATGATTCTCCATAAAACTGGCTCAACGAAAGGAGGTTTGATCATGGGCGGAGCAAGCATCATCGGTACCGTAGCTGCTTTTTGTAGTTGTCGATTGTCTTAGGAGACAAATGACGGATCTTGCAGTTGAATTCAAACTCCTGAATCGCTTCGTCGAGGGTCATGCAGTCATTCCTCCCCATGTTGTGTATACTGCCACCTTTCTATTCTAGCGGTATGAAATGAACTGGCAAGGCTGTCGTGGCATGGTAGTATAAACATCGCAGTTATTCTACCTAAGGAAACCTTGTTGGTTGAAGCGATCAAAGTCTTTTTATGGAAAAAGGCCTGGGAATATGGTATAATCGTGATCGGAAGTCTGCTCAGCAAACCGGGTTTTGAGGAGTGAAGTGTGATGAAAAAGCCAACCGGACTGACCTGTTTGGTCCTTGCAATGCTGGCCTTTGCAGGTCTTGGCCTGGAAGTAATCCTTGCCTTTGTCCTTGAGCCGCTCCTTTACCATGCGCCCATGCAATCCTGGACGGATCTCCAGAATATCTCGCACTGGATCATCACCTGTGCATTATGGGGTCTCCTGAGCTTTGGAATCATCTGCTTTGCCCGTAAGCGGTATGGCTATGATCTGTTTGAAAAGAAGGAAAAACCGGCTGTCTGGCAATGGATCATCGTCGCCGTGCTGGCAATTGCCAGCCTAGTCTATTCATACTGGGATTGGAACGGGCTGAAGATTGTCCGGGAGTTCAACGCGAACGGGCCGCTGAAGTTTGTCTTCCAGTATGTCTACTACTGTTTCGAGGTGGTGCTTGTCCTACTGATCATCGTCTTCGGACAGGAGGCCTTTGAGCGGTGGTTCCACAACCGGCTTATCCCGTACGGAGGCATGCTGGCCGCGGTGACATGGGGAATCGCCCATTTCTTCACCAAAGGCAGCGCTACGGGGATCGGGATCATGATATCAGCCTTGGCTTACGGGTGTGTTTATCTGCAGGTGAACCGGGATATCCGGAGAACGTACCCTATCATCTGGCTGATGTTTGTTCTGTAGGCAGACAATCGGGATTTGTTGAGGGAGCGCGTATTCATGGAAAGAGAGATCCTGCTATTAGGTAACCCAAAGCTGTATGAAGTATCCGAAGAAGTGAAACATGAGGAACTGGAAGAACTGCGACCGGTTTTTGAAGACATGTTCGACTGCATCCGTGGCATCGGCGGGATTACGGATTCGGACGTGCAATTGCTGCGCCGCAAATCGGTGTGCAGAAGCGTCTGATTTGTATGCTGACTGACAAGCCGTACGTTATCATCAATCCCACGCTGGAATACATCGGAGAAGAAATGATGGAGCTAATGGATGACTGTATGTCTTTTCCGAATCTTCTTGTTCGTGTAAGGCGCTACCGTCACTGTATTCTCCGTTATCGTGATGAAAACTGGGTATCACAGGAAAAGCGGATGGACGATGATATGTCGGAACTGATTCAGCATGAGTATGACCATTTGGATGGTATATTGGCAACCATGCGGGCGATTGATAACAAGTCTTTTGTGATGAAGAAATGACGGCCTTCAGCTCAAATTCCAGTTTGCAGAAATACCAGCAGAACAGATGTTTTCCTGAGGGGAGTAATTCCGAAGTAGTCTTTCCATATCCCAGGAGGTTCAGAGACAAACCATGAATCCGACAGAAAAAGCATTGAGCTTGGTTGAGGAAATCGGCGGCAGGAATGGATTAAACTGTATCGCAGAACTTGATCCGACAGCGCTTGTCCAGGCAGCTTCTGCAGAGAAGGATCTGCTTTTATCCGGCGTTCCTGTCTTGGTCAAAGACAATATTGACGTCAAAGGGTTGCATACCACCGCAGGAAGTTTGGCGCTGGAAGACAATATCGCCCGGATTGATGCGCCGGTGATCCGTAACCTCCGGCGGAATGGAGCAGTCATCCTCGGCAAGACCAACATGACAGAGTTTGCCAACTATGTCACACAGGGGATGCCGGGCGGATACAGTTCCCGTGGCAGACAGGTCCTTCATGCCGTGGACAGAAAGCTTTCCTGTTCCGGTTCGTCTTCCGGTTCAGCGGTTGCCGTGGCTGCCGGAATCGTTCCGATGGCGGTCGGAACGGACACCTGCCATTCCATTACCGCCTGCGCGAAATTCAACGGCATCTGCGGGCTGAAGCCCCCGGCCGGAACCTTGAGTGCGGAAGGCATCATTCCCATCGCGAGAACACTGGACAGCGCAGGCCCGATGGCACGGAACCTGACGGACACCCTGAGGCTGTATTCGGCGATGCGGGATGAACCGCTGCCGGAGCTGGAACCGAAAGAGACAAGCAGTCTCCGGATCGCGGTCAATCACGCGAATGAATCCTGCCTTTCTGAAGAGGAGAAGTCCTTCATCCGTCTGATTCTGGACCGTCTGAAAAAAGCCGGGACAGCCGTCGGAGAAGTGACACAGATGCCCCCGCCGGAGCTTGTAACGATCATGAAGTGGGAATTCAGGCCGATGCTGGAATCCTATCTGGCAGCGTCCACCGCGTCACGGAAAACCCTGGCGGAGATCGTGGCATACTATGAAGCCCATCCGGACACCATGATGAAATACGGGGACTCCTATCTGCGGGCTGCACTGGATGAAACGCCCGGCGGGCTCCGGGGAAAGCCGTATCTTGAAGCTCTGGCAATCCGTGAAAAGACAATCGCCCGCGTTACGGCAGAGGTCGAAGCGTTTGATGCCGTACTCATGACAGGGCCGACCAGCATCATGCACTTCTGCGGACTGCCTTCGGTTACCTTGGCCGTGCCGGTCAAAACAGATGCCGGCGTGAATCAGGCGTTGATCCTGTACGGGAAGGATGAGTGCCGGCTTTATGAAGCGGCGATGGCCATTGAGCAGGAAATGTATTGTTGAATCTGAAGCCGTTTGCGTATCAAGGGGCTGGATAAGGCCGGACACCTGACAGGGGCGGAGGAATGACTGATGAAAGTGTACAGAAGCCGCAAAAGCGGGCTGGCGATCCGGGAAAGCTATGATCGCCTTCTCGCTTTCTGGTCATGTGAAACTAAGGAGAGAGATGTTGCAACAGCATACGGGACCACGCATGTCATTGAGTGCGGAAAAGCGGAATCCCTGCCGCTTGTCCTCTTTCATGGCGTGGGAGATGATTCTGCGCTGATGTGGATCTATAACGCGCCGGAACTGAGCAAACACTTCCATCTTTATGCGATTGATACGTTGGGCGGCCCGGGCAAGAGCGTTCCCAACGAAAACTACAACAAGGAGTTTGACGACATCCGCTGGATTGATGAAACCCTGGACAGGCTGGGCATTGGGAAAGCGTTTTTCGCGGGCGTGTCGCATGGCGGTTATCTGGTACAGGCATATACATTGCTGCGCCCCGAAAGAGTGCTGAAAACCATCAGTATATCCGGCACAGTGCCCGTGGGCGGCAAAAAGCTCTCCATGATGGCCATGATGAAAATCTTTCTGCCGGAAGCTCTGTTCCCTACAGACAAAAATGTCAGCAGACTGATCCGGAAGCTGAGCGGCGAAAACTATTCGGTATTCACGGACAACCCGGAGATCATGACCCATTACAAAAGCCTTCTGCGGGGTTTCAACAACATGGCCATGAGATACCATAAGCTCCACGCCTTCAGCCCGGAAGATGTGGATCGCATCCGGGATAAAGTCATATACCTGGTTGGTACGGAAGACCCCTTTGAGAGACTCGGCGGCAGGTATGTGCTGGAAAGATACCATATGAATGCCGTATTCTATGAAAAAGCCGGGCACGGGTTAAACCATGAGCTGGCTGATGAGATCAACCAGAAAATGATCAGTATTCTTCAATGCGAATGAACCCATATTGATCAACAGAGTGAAAAAGCGGGATTTTGTGAGAGGAGCCGAAGCGATGGATCCGATTTTCGGCGGATCATTTCGCTGGTCCAGGTAGGCTCCGGCGCGCAGGGGTATCACGACGAATGGTCGGATCTGGATTTTGTGGTTGCACTGGATTCGGATGATGCCATGGCGGAGGTCATGGCTTACCTGAAGCAGAAAGAGGAAAGTGAACGCGATGCGGCATTGTTGGCTGAAGTCGACGGGAAGGTCGTCGGCACAGCCGGTGTCGACAACATCAATGCGGCGGAAAAAACGAGGCACCGGGCTTCCTTCGGCATCAGCATCGCAAAAGCCTGGTGGGGACTCGGGATTGGACGCGCACTGACAGAGGCCTGCATCGAATGCGCCCGGCAAGCCGGTTATCTTCAGTTGGAGTTGGAAGTTGTCGCGGTCAACCATCGAGCGGTGGAACTGTACAAAAGTGTAGGATTCATCGAGTATGGCAGAAATCCCAAGGGATTCCTATCACGGAACAGCGGTTGGCAGGAAAATGTACTCATGAAGCTGGAATTGTAAGCTGGAGGATATTGGATATATGAAACTGATCGAACCAACTATGGAATACAGCGAACAGATTCGGGCATACCGGCAGGAGTTCCTGGACAGCGGAGATTCTATGGACGGTACCGGTGGACTCAGAAATTTCGACGATCCGCAGGAATGGATTGATTTCCTGGTCAGGCATAAGGACCCGAAGACGGTGCCGGAAGGACGGGTTCCATCAACACAGTTTATCTTTGTGAGGGATGAGGATCAAAAGATCGTCGGAATGATCGATATCAGACACCGGCTGAATGAATTTCTGGAGAATTACGGAGGACATATCGGCTATTCCGTCGCTCCAAGCGAACGGCACAAAGGCTACGCGACGCAGATGCTGAAAGCCGTGCTCCCGGTGTGCAGGGAGCTTGGCATCGACAAAGTGCTGATCACCTGCATCAAGGGAAACGAGGGCAGCAAAAGGACGATCCTGCGCAACGGCGGCATATACGAATTCACAGTATATGAGCCGGATGAGATGATCGAGCTGGAAAAGTACTGGGTCACGCTTTGAAGGCTGATAACCGGGCAGTTTTACAGGAGGTGCTTTTAGCAAATGCCAATCAACCAGGGCAAGGAATGGACATTCAATATCGTATTTGCTCATGCTCATTGGATCGGCACCCAGATGCCGCACTCATAGTCCGGCGATTGCGGATTCCCAGCGGAATAGACCTCCAGCATCGTGGTACCGTTCGCGTGGTACTTCTGCCCCTCATTCGGGAACCATTCCTGCCATACCGCCGTATTCAGCGTTTGTAGAGAACCCGGCATCGGCCCCCTGGCNNNTGTAAAACCGCATTCAGATTCCGAGCAGATTGCATACATGCCGATACCGTTTTCGAGTATCGCCCTCTCCACGTCATTTTCAGGCTTCATTGTTTGCCATAAGAATATTAGTGAGAGAATCGGCAGGCTATTTATCCGCTTGTCATTTTCAAAAGTATATGGTATACTGAATGCGGATAATATATGATCCGTTAGGTGGTTAATCTAACATAAATGGATCATATTTGATCTGTTTGGAGGAAGATATGAGCTTTATTTGGGAAACACCGGAAGAAATCGATTTGGCCCTGGCGCAGCGGCTGCGCGGCATCCGCAAGCGGAAAAATCTGACCCAGCAGCAGCTGAGCGAAAAAAGCAACGTCAGCTTCGGCAGCATCAAGCGGTTTGAAACCACGGGGCAAATTTCTTTGATTTCGCTGACAAAGCTGGCTGTCGCGCTGGACTGCACGGAGGATATGAAACGGCTGTTTGCGGATGTAAAATACAATTCC
>CADANQ010000005.1 GCA_902789365.1 uncultured Eubacteriales bacterium | reverse complement strand
GTTCTGCGCTCTTTTGACACTCTTCTTCCCACTCACGCCAATTAACACTTCCTCTTGTGCTCTCCCTTCTTGTGATCATCCTTCATGAAACAACCCTGATCTTATATTACATTTTATTGACTTTTACGCTGACAAGCGATAAAATAAACAGGACAGTCAGGATCGGAGGAGTGTTCCCTGATGAAGAAAGTCGCTGCCGTTTTAACGGTGATTCTGCTGACGGTCCCGCTCATGACCGCCGCAGCCGAGAGGGCCGTCATCCCCGATACGATGGCCGGCTTCGAATTCGACCGCATCCGGCAGGTTCCGGTATTGTATACAAAACACAGTGAAAGCGCCATGTCCACCTTCGTTTCTTCGGATATGGTATTGGACCGGGTCAGCGTGAACATGGACCGGGTTTATGTTCCCGTTCCGCTGGACGAGGGCGGACGGACCTTTACCTATTCCACCGCCGGCCTCAAACGTCAGGTGGGCGTATGGTGGTCCGCCATGCGGCCCGCGGATGCCCGTCTCAGCTGGCTGGACGCCGCGGATTGGCCGGAAGAGGACGACGTGCTGACCTACGCCGAACGGAACTTTCCCCAGTACGCCGAATACGGTTACCTCGCCGCCCCCGGAACGGGCTGGAGCGTGGAAATCCTCGGCATCTCGGAAGACGGCACGGAGACCGTGATTGACCCGGAATATACCGTGAGCCAGGCCGAATACGAGGGACAGACGGAAATGCTGGACGCGCTGATGGAGCGCTTCGCCGGGGAATATCCCTCCTACGCGGCCCTTGCTTTCACCGTCACCGATGATTCTCTCGAGGGATGGGACCTGTACGCCGTCGGGGCGGACAGCGTATATACTTTCGCCGGCGACGACGCCTATATGGTGACCGTCGGCAATCAGACCTCCGTCCACGGCAGGGACGGCGCGGCCCATACGGTCTACGCCCGGACGGACCGGGATCTTTTCGACACCGACATGGAATGCGGCGGCACCACCCTCACCTGGAAAAAGAACGGCAACACCGGGGTGTGGTACGTGGACACGGTGGAAGCCACCTACGAAAACAGCTTCACCGCCAAAATAGCGGCCCATTACCTCCACGATCAGGGGACAAGCCTGGTCAGCTACGATATCACCTTCATCAACGAGGGCGTCACCTACACCGTCCATTACGCCCCCAACGGCAAACAGCTGCGCGCCACGGCGGACGCCCCCTTCGGCTTTTTCGTCACCGCCGGTTCCTCCTGCGAATGGGAGTGGGTCAACGCCGCCACCTGTACGTTTGAAACCGAGGGCCGGCTTCTTCCGCTGAGGGAGCTGTTCATCATCAGATATCATCAGTAACGTTTCGCGCCGCACGGGCAGCGCGCCCGGGCGTTTTCCCCGTCGTCCGACCCATTCCAACACAAAGGAGAAAGAACCATGCTTAAGAAAACACTCTCCCTGCTGCTCGCCGCACTGTTCATCATCGCGCCGCTGAGCGCCATGGCTTTGACTGAAAGCGAATGGAACAAGGGCTGCAGGTTCAAGACCATTACGGATGTCATCCTCTATACCCGCTCCACCGACGGCAAGGTGAACACCTTCGATCCCTTCGGGACCCTTCCCGCCGGCAGCTACATCAGCGTTGTCTCCACCGAGATTGACGGCAAACGCCAGATCAGCTATTTCTCGGATGATTCCACCGCCTACGCGTGGATCGACGTGGACACGTGGGAATGGGCCGTTCACCACCTGGAACTGGACGGCACCCATTATTACCTGCCCGAGCTGGCCTGGGCCGAGCGTGACGAAAACGCCATCCGCGAGTATATGCGCTATTACTTCTCCAAAGCCCAGATCGACGCCGTCCTGGACGCCATGGCGAAGGCCGGCCCCGCGGAGCCCATCGCTCCCGCGGCGACCCTGATTC
The DNA here is from genome assembly GCA_902789365.1 of uncultured Eubacteriales bacterium. Lineage (GTDB taxonomy): Bacteria > Bacillota > Clostridia > Christensenellales > Aristaeellaceae > RUG756. The sequence continues at coordinate 59,804 of CADANQ010000005.1, read as the reverse complement.
CCACCCCTGTCGCGCAGCCCACCGCGGAGCCCGCCCCCGTGGTCGTCGAGCCCGCGCCCGAGGCGACTTACGCGCCGGCCGTGATTCCCACCGCAGAGCCCACGCCGGAACCCACCGCCGAGCCCATCGCCATCCCCACCGCGATTCCCTCCCTCACCCCCGTGGGCACCGCCCCCGCCGCCAGGGAGAATATCAACTACCTGGACGTCACCTATGAAGTGGACGGCGTCTCCGGTACCGCCAAGCTGATCCGCCTGGGCACGGCCTATTCCTTAATCGCCATCAACGGCCTCACCTATTCCATCGAGACCTCCGCCATCACCTGGGACACCGACGCCTCCGAAGGCAACAGGATCGCCGTGGTCAACCATGTCGTCCTGTCCTCCTATTATCTGCGCAAATACGGCAATAATGGTTCTCAACGCCTGGCCAACGTGCCCGCCGGCGCGGTCCTGGCGGTCCTGGAAGACAGCAACAGCGATAATTACACCCATGTCTGCTATAACGGCATGACGGGTTATATCGCCACCAGCCTGCTTTCCTTCACCGACGGCGAGGATCCCATGGCGATGGGCGTGCTCTCCGCCACCGTCGGCAACCGCAGCGTCTACCTGTGGTCCGCCCCCTCCCTGTCGGAACGCGAAGTCGGCAAGTGGCCCGTCGGCACAGTCGTCACCATCCTTGAATACACCGACAACTGGGTCCGGGTGGAAGTCGACGGTTTCCAGGGCTGGGTCCGCAGTGATTCCGTGACCTACTGATTATTCCGACACGTTTTCATGGCCGCCGCGGCGAAAACCGCGGCGGTGTTTTTTGTGTCTCTTTGCGCGCCGCCCGTATCCGGGGCCGGACGCATATCCTGCAGAAGGGGCGGCGCCGCGGCCGTCCTGCTTTTTTCTTGCCAAGACACCCGCGCAAAGGTATAATAATCCGGTACACACTTTCCCGTCCGGGGAAGCGGCGCCGGCCCGCGTCCGTGGCGGAAAAACAACGCGGGCCGTTTACGGAGGAAAGTATGAGCGTTTATCTTGACCGCGCCAGGGAACTGCGCGCCATCGTGACGCCGCATTACAACTGCGCCCAGTCCGTCATCCTGCCCTTCGTTTCCCTGTGCGGGATCACGGAGGAGGAGGGGCTTCGCCTTGCGGCCAATCTGGGCGGAGGAATGCGCATTGCCGCCACCTGCGGGGCCTTTGTCGGCGCCGTGATCACCCTGGGGCTGTGCGGCGTGGACGACCCGCCCACGGTACAGCTTCTCGCCCGGAGGATCCGGGAAAACCACTCCGGCGCCATCGACTGCGCCGCGCTGCTGAAAATGAACGCCGAAAAGGGCCTTGAAAAAAAGCCCCACTGCGACGCCATGGTCTTCGAAGCCGTCGCCCTGACGGAAGAGATTCTCAGGCAGCGCGGCATCATTTGCGATTGAATACGGAGGAACACCGTCCATGCAGTTTTCCAGACGCCTTTCCCGCTTTGGGGACGAGATTTTCGCATCCCTTAACGAGCGCAAGCTGGCCCTTGAAAAAGAAGGCCGCCGCATCTTCAACATGAGCATCGGCACGCCGGATTTCCGGACCCCCGACCATATCATCCGGGCGCTGACGGAAAGCGCTTCGGACCCGGAATCATGGAAATACAGTCTGCGCGACCTGCCGGAAATGAAACAGGCCGTGGCGGACTATTACCTGTCCCGCTACGGCGTCGGCATTTCGCCCGAACAGGTCATGAGCTGTTACGGCACCCAGGAGGGCGTGGGGCATCTTTGCCTGGCGCTGTGCGACGAGGGTGACACCGTCCTGCTCCCCGACCCCTGCTATCCTGTCTTCAAGGCCGGCGTCCTTATGTCCGGAGCCGACTGCGCCTGGTATCCCCTGGACAGGAAACACGGCTTCGTCCCCTGCCTGGAGGAGATCCCGGAGGAGACCGCCGAAAAGGCCCGGCTGATGATCGTCAGCCTTCCCGCCAATCCCGTGGGCAGCATTGCTCCCGCCGGATTCTATGAGCGTCTGGCCGCCTGGGGAAAAGCGCACGACGTCATCATCATTCACGACAACGCCTACAGCGACATCATCTTCGACGGTGAGGGCGGCAGCTTCCTGGCCGCTCCAGGCGCCTTGGAAGCCGGGGCGGAGTTCTTTTCCCTGTCCAAGTCCTTCAACGTCACCGGCGCCCGGATCTCCTTCCTCATCGGCCGGAAGGACGTGGTGGACGCGGTGCGCAGGCTGCGCAGCCAGATCGATTTCGGCATGTTCATTCCCATCCAGAAGGCCGCCATTGCCGCGCTCAGGGGCCCCAGGGAACAGGTCAGGCGGCAATGCGAAAAATACCGCGCCCGCAGGGACGCCCTGTGCGGCGGCTGCAGGCGCATCGGCTGGGATATCCCCGACGCCCGGGGCAGCATGTTCGTATGGGCCCCCCTGCCCGGCGGACGCACCGACAGCATGGCCTTCTGCATGGAACTGATGGAAAAGGCCTCGGTGCTGTGCACCCCCGGTGCGTCCTTCGGTCCCCACGGGGAAGGATATGTGCGCTTCGCCCTGGTTCTGGATGAAAAGGAGATCGCCGACGCGGTGGAAAGCATCCGGCTGAGCGGTATCCTGGATGAGAACGCGCCGTGAAAAAAAGATTGCGGGCTCCCGTCCCGGCGCTGTGTCTTACGGCCGTCCTCCTGATTTTGTCCTCTTTTGCCCGGGCGGAACTCCGCTGTCCCGAACTGGACGCGGCCCTGTCCATGCTCGAAAAGGGCAATCCCTTTCTGGAAAGATACGACGAAGTCACCGGTGCGGATATCTCCGCCAGGTATGAATACGGCTGTCCCTATCTGTTCGCCGGCAGCAGCGTAAAGGACATCGGCACGGTAACCCGCGCCTGGGATTCGTCGATCTACTATAAGGAAGGCGAATGGTATCCCGCGGGGCTTGACTGCGTGGGCTTCACCCGCTGGGTGTTTTCCGAAAGCGGGCGGGGACTCCATCCCGCCATTTCCTCCCTGCTGGGAAAAAGCGGCGAAAAATACGCTGTCGACACCCGCGGCCTGGGCCCCGACCGGCTGTTCGAGGTGCTGGAGCCGGGCGACCTGCTTGCCGTCCGGCGCGCTTCCGGCGGCTATCATATCCTGATGTACGCGGGCACACTGCGCATGTTCGGCTTCACCGCGGAGGAAGCGGGCAAAAAACTGGAGGACAAACTGGACCTGCCCCTCCTGATCCATTGCTCCGCCAACCGGGATTATTCCGGCCGGTATCTCCTTTGGGTGCGGGAAAACGCGCGCCGCGCCAACACCACCGACGGGGGCGTGATGGTGTCCATCTTCGGATGCCTCGCGTCGGACCGCGACGGTGAACTGTACAACCTCGACCGCTCCGTTTTGCCGTATTATGACCTGTCGGGATACCACCTGACCGTCTGTTCCCTCGGGGAGGGAGACGCAAGCCGCTGGATCCGCTGGAGAAAGGAGTAATATGCAGTACAGAGAGGACAGGGACGGCGAAAAGCTCTCCGTCCTGGGATACGGATGCATGCGCTTTTCCAGAAAAGGGAGCGCCGTCGACCTGGAAAAAACCGAAAAAGAGATCCTCCGCGCCGTCGAACAAGGTATCAATTACTTTGACACCGCCTATATCTATCCCGGTAGCGAACAGGCCCTGGGCGCCATTGTGGAAAAAAACGGCCTCCGGGACAGGATCAACATCGCCACCAAGCTGCCCCAGTACCTGATTACCTCCGCCGCCGCCATCGACAAATATTTCGACGAACAGCTCCGGCGCCTGAAGACCGACCGGATCGATTACTACCTGATGCACATGCTGACGGATACCGAGGCCTGGAACAAGCTTTGCGCCCTGGGCATCCGGGAATGGATCGAAAAGCAGAAGGCCGCCGGACGCATCCGGAAGATCGGCTTTTCCTACCACGGCGGCACGGAAATGTTCCTGCAGATCCTGAACGCCTACGACTGGGATTTTTGCCAGATCCAGTACAATTACATGGACGAAAACAGCCAGGCGGGCCGCCGGGGTCTGCAGGCCGCCCACGCCAGGGGCGTTCCGGTCATCATTATGGAGGGACTGCGGGGCGGAAAGCTGGTCAGCATGCTCCCGGAAAAGGCCCGGGCCCTGATCGCCGCGGACCCGAAGGGCCGCTCCGCCGCGGAACTGGCGCTGCGCTGGCTGTGGGACCAGGAGGAGGTCACCTGCGTCCTCAGCGGGATGAATTCCCTGGACATGGTGGAGGAAAACTGCCGCGTCGCCTCCGCGTGCCGCGCCGGCGAATTCGACGAAAACGACCGCGCCCTGATCGACGGCGTCCGCGCCGCCATTTCCGCCGCCATGCGGATCAATTGCACCGGATGCGCCTACTGCATGCCCTGCCCGAAAAACGTGGATATCCCGGCCGCTTTCCGCTGCTGGAACGAGATGTACACCGAGAAAAAAAGCGCCGGACGGCACGAGTATTTCCAGACGGTGGGCCTGCGCCTGAAGCCGGCTTTCGCGTCCCAGTGCGTCGGGTGCGGTCGCTGTGCGAAGCACTGCCCCCAGCACCTTGACATCCCCGCCGCCCTCAGGAAGGCGGACAGGGAACTGCGTCCCCTGCCCTACCGCGCCGCGTCCAAAGTCGCAAGGAAATTCATCTTCCGCCGCAAAAGCCGTTCCTGATACGGATATTTCGGATAATTCGTTTTCTCTAACGGGATAGTCATTGAAAAAAACGCCCGGTGCTGATATAATAAAGACGGCGGAAATTCTTCCGTTTGGAACATCAACAAGAATGGATTTGAGGAGGAGATAGCCATGGGAGTGATGGAGAGACTCGCCCAGGCCGGGATTGTGCCTGTGGTCGTGCTTGAGAAGGTCGAGGACGCCGTGCCCACCGCCGAAGCGCTGCTGGCCGGCGGCATCGACGTGATGGAGATCACGTTCCGCACCGCCGCCGCCGCGGACTGCATCCGCGAGGTATCCGAAAAGGTTCCCGGCATGCTGGCCGGCGCCGGCACCGTCCTGAACGTGGAACAGGCCAAAAAGGCCGTTGAGATGGGCGCAAAGTTCATCGTCAGCCCCGGCTTCGATCCCGAAACCGTCAAATGGTGCCAGGAAAACGGCGTCGCCGTGACCCCCGGCTGCGTGACCCCCACCGAGATTATGGCGGCCAAGGCCATGGGCATCAACGTGATCAAGTTTTTCCCGGCCGGCGTTTACGGCGGCCTGAAGGCCCTCAAGGCCCTGTCCGCGCCCTTTGTGGGGCTCAAGTTCATCCCCACCGGCGGCGTCAGCGCCGATAACCTGGCCGAATTCCTGCAGGCGCCTTTCATCTACGCCGTCGGCGGCAGCTGGGTCTGCGCCCCGGCCGACATCAAAGGCGGGAACTTCGACAAAATCAAAGAGCTTTCAAAGCAGGCCAAGGACATCTATCATTCCGTCCGCGGCTGATGCTCCCGGAGATACCGTCAGGCCGGAGCGCGTCAATGCGCTCCGGCCTCTTCGTCAGCGCGGATCCATTCAAGGATCGCCGGCACGTTTTCGTCGCTGTATTCAATTTCCGAGGACAGCATTCTTGCCCATTCGGCGATGTCCCCGTCCCGGGCCAGGGCGCGGAGCAGCCGGGTAAGCAGCACGGCCAGGGCGCAGCGCTCCCTGACAAGGCCGTCCTCCAGGGCGGCGGACAAGTGCCGCATGACGAAATACACGGCGGCCTGCTCAAGGGGCAGGTCTTTTTCCCCGGCTTCCCCGGCGTTTTCTCCCGGGCTCTCCGTTTTTTCCAGCGCCGCGGCCCAGTTTTCGTCCAGCCTCTCAAGGGACAGGAGCCTCTCCCGCCAGCGGGACACCTCCCCCGTCCTCAAGGCCAGTCCCTCCTCCTCCAGCTTTTCCAGCCTGCGCGCAAGGGGAATCTCCCGGTCCCACAATATCCCCAGCGCCCGGTCCCTGAAAGCAAAAAAGGCTTCCTCGTCCCCGGAAAGGGGCTCCTCCTCCCCGTCGTCCGATAACGTGATCATCACGGCCTTCCGCTTTTCGTTCAGGACGACCCTCGCGGCCTCCTCGCAGGTCAGTCCCAGGCCCATCTCTTCCCGGTCGGAAAAAAAGTTGCGCCATCTGGGATGGTCGGCGCATATATCGCACAGGGCGCCCTCCCCCATCTCCAGGATGATCCGGCACAGCCCGTCCTCCCTCAAAAAGGGACACCGGCCGTCCTCCCGGAGGCGGAAGACCCATCCGCCTTCCCCGTCATCGCGCATCCATTCCTTCAGTTCGCCGCGGAGCGGGCCGGAATACTCAAGGTACCGTTCCCGGGAGAATTCGTCCACGCCGATCTCCCATCCCGCGCAGCATGTATGACGGCAGGCGGAAGCGATGCAGCGAAAAGACGGGTAATATACGGGGACCAACGTACGCATGGCCGTTCCTTTCTGTCCGTCGCCCGCATTACGGGCGGGACCGCTGCTCCGGGACTCCGGGGCAGGATACATCATAGCGCGCCGCGGACCGCCGGCGCTGTTTGTACAAGAGGTAAAAAAATGCTTTACGCCATCGGAGACCCGCATCTGCATTTCGGCGTTTCCCTGACGCTGCCCATGGAAACCTCATCCCCGCTGTGGCGCGGCCACGAAGAGCGCTTCCGGCAGGGCTGGCTGCATACCGTCACTCAGGAGGACACCGTCGTCGTCTGCGGGGATATTTCCTTCGGCAGAAACGATAAGCAGTGCCAAAGGGATTTTGATTTCCTCGCGGCCCTCCCCGGGCGCAAGATCCTTCTCCGCGGCAACCACGACAACTACTGGGACGCCAAAAAGACCGAAAAGCTCAACGAGCGCTGGAAGGGCACCTTCTCCTTTTTGCAGAACAATCATTTTTCCTACGGCAGCGTGGCGCTGGTCGGCACCAAGGGCTACGCCTGGGAGGGCAAGGATACCCCGGAGCACGCAAGGACGCTGGTGGAACGGGAGGCCGAGCGCCTGGAAACGTCCTTCCAAAGCGCCGCCCGGGAGGGCTTCAGCCGGTTCGTCGTCTTTTTGCACTTTCCCCCCACCGATTATACGCAGCGCACCAGCGTCTTCTGCCGCATGGCCGAGAAATGGGGCGCCGAACAGGTGATTTACGCCCACTGCCACGGCAGGCATCGCTTTGACGATTCCATCCGCGGCGTGTACAAGGGAATCCGCTATACCCTGGTCAGCGGCGACTGCCTGAACTGGCGGCCCTTCCGGGTCCTGTGATTATTTTCGGTTTTTCGGGGTTTTCCCCGCGGCCCACGGCGGCAGAAGGCTGTTTTTATTCTGTTCGGACGCTGACACGCAGGCCCGTCAAGTGTATAATGGGATGGCGTTCCGGACAGAAAACGTGTTCCTGACCGTCCGGAAACGTCCGGCCTGCGTCCGATAACGGCGCTCAAAAAACAAAAAAGCCGCGGCCCCCCGACGGGGCATGCGTTAAAGGAGCGATGCTTTATGTCCGGCACCATGATCCCCAGGGGATACCGGCCCCGCCTGGGACTGTATTCCACCCAGCACGCCATCAGCCTGATCAAGCGCACCTTCCAGGATTCCCTGTCCGGCGCGCTGAACCTCAAGCGCGTGTCCGCGCCGCTGTTCGTGGACCCCTCCACCGGCCTCAACGATGACCTGAACGGCGTTGAAAGGGCCGTCACCTTCGATATTCCCAGCGCCGGCACCGACGCCGCGGTGGTCCATTCCCTGGCCAAATGGAAGCGCATGGCCCTGTGGCGCTATGACTTCCACCCCGGCAAGGGCATTTACACCGACATGAACGCCATCCGCCGGGACGAGGATCTGGACAATCTGCACAGCGTTTATGTGGACCAGTGGGACTGGGAAAAGGTCATCACCCGGGAGCTCAGGAACCGGCACACCCTGCACGAGGCCGTCAGAGCCATCGTCGGATGCATCTGCGACGTCCAGCTGACCGTGCGCGGGCGTTTCCCGGAGCTGGGCGGCGAGCTTCTGAACCGCGACGTGTTCTTTATCACATCCCAGGAACTGGAAGACATGTACCCCGACAATTCCCCCAAGGAGCGGGAGACCCTGATCGTCAGGGAAAAGCGCACCGTGTTCATCGAGGGCATCGGCGGCGCCCTGCGCTCCGGCAAGCCCCACGACGGGCGGGCGCCGGACTATGACGACTGGGCCCTGAACGGCGACATCCTCTTTTATCATCCCACCCTGGACTGCGCCATGGAGATCTCCTCCATGGGCATCCGCGTGGACGCGGAGAGCCTTTCCCGCCAGCTGCGCATCTCGGGCTGCGACAACCGGAGGGAGCTGCCCTTCCACAAAATGCTCCTCAACAATGAGCTTCCCCTCACCATGGGCGGCGGCATCGGCCAGAGCCGGCTGTGCATGCTGCTGCTTGGCAAAGCCCATATCGGCGAGGTCCAGTCCTCCATCTGGGATGAGGGGACCCGCGAGGCCTGCGAAAAAGCGGGCATCCAGCTGCTGTAATGCAAAACCGGGTCTGACCCGCTGAAAACGGCCCGCCCCCCGAACCGGGGAGGCCGCCTCTCCGGACCCGCGGTTTTATGCTCACAGCCGACCGGGGCAGGCGGTCAGGCCATAAACAACCGATATGCCCACGGGATGATCCCGTGGGCATATCCGCGCTCAGAAGCGGATCGTTTCCGGCGCCGAAGTAAAGGACGAGAATGTCGCCTCGGCGTTTTTGAAGTACAGCACCTGGGTGTTGTCGTCATCCGCGCTGTACATGGCCTTCAGGGCGGGCATCTTGTCCAGCATGGCCGCCTTCACTTCCCTGCGGTCGTCGTTGACGAGCTCTCCTGACACGCGAAGCCATTCCGGCCCCTTGCAGGCGCAGATCTCGGCCTTCGGGTTGGCGGCCAGCTGTTTTGATACGGGCTTGACCTTCCCGGTCTGGATATACAGCTTTCCCTCGTATATCAGCGCCGTGCCGAAGGGCCGCACCCTGGGCTGATCGCCCTCGACTGTGGCCAGGTAATAGGTGCCCGCTTCCTCCAGGAAACGGCAGACTTTTTCGATGGCTTCCATGTTTATCATCCTCCCTGATCTATCATTTCCGCCCTACGGCGGAGGTAAACGGATTAATCCGTCTTTTGCTGAAAGACGAGCCCCCGGGAAATGTCCCGGGTATGGGCCGTGTCGTTGAACAGTTCCACCCGTGGGTGCACGTATTTGCCCCTGCGAACCGGGAACTCCAGGATAATGACGGAGGTAAACTCATAGGGCAGCACCGTGCACACATAGGGGAACGGCAGGGCAAGGAGATGGGCCAGCGCGCAGGCCCCGGAACCGCCGTGGCTGAATACGGCGACTGTCCGCGCCCTGTCCGTTTCGCACAGGAAACGGGTACCCTCGTGACGGTAGCCAAGGGTAAGGAGCAGTTCGTCAAACCGGGCGGCGATTATATCAACGGCCTCGGAAGCCGCGTTATTCGCAAAGTAGGGATGCCTTCGCCAGTCGTCCGAATAAAAGTCGAAATCCTCCTTTGAAATCATCCAATCGCTCAGCGTCCAGGGATGCCCCTCCTCGGGAACGCCCGGGCCGCCCCAGGAGATCTCGTGCATATAATCCAGCGTTTCGATTTCGAGCCCCAGCTTTTCGGCCGTGTATGACGCCGTCTGGCGGGCCCGGCCCATCGGCGAGGAATAGATTTTTTCGATTCCCTCCCCCGCAAGACGCTCCGCCGCCGCGGCGGCCTGACGCCTGCCCGTTTCGGTCAGGCAGTCGTTTTCATAATCCGGCTCGCCGTGCCGCACAAATATGATCCGCATAATCAAAAACCTCCGCCGCAAACGGAAAACCTTTCTTCCGCCGACCATTGTACTTTGGGCGGACCGTGTCTGTCAATCTTCGGGGCAAAAAAACCGGAGGAACGGACGCGGAACAAATAACGATGTCGGACAGCGTGAAAAATTTGTTCAGCTCGTCAAAGGCGGCCGTGCAGCCCGAGCGCCTGGCGCTGACGACGCTCGCGCCGACCTTCATGCTCTTATCGAAGGAAGTGCTGTAAAACAGTCTCTGCAGGGCCGACATCAGGGTGCCGTTGGCGGAGCCGTAATAGACCGGCGATCCGATGACAAGGCCGTCGGACGCTTCGAACCTGACAGCCAGGTCGTTGACGATATCGGAGAAAACACACCGGCCGGTCTTTCTGCAGGTCTCACAGGCGACGCATCCCCGGATTGCCTGCCGCCCGAGAAGGATGCTTTCGTATTCGACGCCGCTCTCGTCAAAAACCCGCTGCATCTCCCGAAAAGCCAGGGCAATGTTGCCGTTTTCCCGCGTGCTTCCGTTCAGCATCAGGACCTTCAGTTTCTTTTCCATATTCCTTCCTCCCCGCAATTCATGGTGGCCAACCGTCATTTGTCAAAAGCCGGAATTTTGCTCTAAGTCAAGCACCAATCTGCAAAAGGTTTCCGTCCGACGCGCCTGCCCTGCGGAACCGGGCGGCAAAAAGCCGGACCGCCGGACAACATCATACGGAGAATCATCGGCTTTGAAATTTTTTTCGTCATTCAATCTTGACTTGGAGAAAACTTCACAATTACACTGTCCATATGACGGACCCGGAATCTTCGCCGGGGCGGAGGAACGCAAGCCTGCAGAGCCCGGAAAAGCCTTTTTTATGCCGGCGGTTCCTGCCCGGACGAACGCGCGCGTCTCATCCCGCAGACGGGTCCATACGCGCGAAAAACAATGAAAGACTGGAGTTGATTCGACTGATGCGTAACGCGATCCTTGCCCCGTCGCTCGGGGAAGCTTACCGTGAACATTTTCTCATCGGCGCCGCCGTCAACGCCTATATGCTGCGGGACGAGGGGCACCGGCGCCTGATCAGGCGCCAGTTCACATCCATGACGGCGGAAAACGAAATGAAGCCCGAACGTCTGCTGGACCGGGAAGCGACCCTGGCGCTGGCGGATCCGGTCCGCTGCGCGCTGCGCTTCGATACGGCGGACCGGATGCTCGCCTTCGCGCGGGAGTGCGGTATTCCCGTGCGGTATCATACGCTCGTGTGGCATAACCAGACCCCGCGCTGGTTCTTCGCCCGGGGATGGAGCGACGCGCCGGACGCGCCGCTTGCGGACGCGGAAACCGTGCTTGCGCGGCAGGAAGCGTATATCCTGCAGGTCATGGAGCATGTGAACGGCGCTTTCCCCGGCCTGGTATACTGCTGGGACGTGGTCAACGAGGCCGTGGAGACGGAGCAGGGCGGGCCGGACGGCCTGCGCACGCGTTCCCTCTGGTATCAGACCACCGGCTCCGCCTTCCTCGCCAACGCGTTCCGGGCGGCCCGGAAAGCCCGGGCGGAGGGGCAGCTGCTTTTTTACAACGATTACAACAGCTATTTCCCCGACAAGCAGAAAGCCATCCTGAAGCTCCTGTCGGACCTGCGGGATGAAAACCTCGTGGACGGCATGGGGATGCAGACCCATCTGGACCTTGCCCGCCTTGACCTGCCCGCCTTCGAATCCGGGGCCCGCGCCTACGCAAAGACCGGCCTTGCCCTGCACGTCACGGAAATGGATATCCACTGCCCCGGCGCGGACGGGGAGAGCCAGGCCTTGCTGGCAAAGGCTTACGGCGATTTCTTCGCGATGCTCCTCCGCCTGAAACAGGACGGCGCACACATCGGCTGCGTCACGTTCTGGGGCGTAACGGACCGCTGGACCTGGCTGAAGTTCTTCCGCAAACAGGACAGTTATCCCCTGCTCTTCAGCGGGGAAATGGAAACCAAACCCGCGTTCGACGCGGTGATGAACGTGCTGAAGACCGATTAACCCAATAAGCAAGCCGAGCCTGAGAAAAGGCGTACTCTCACGATGTCCGAACGCCGTTGACGTCGGGAAAACTTCATCGGTCCGCCCGGAAGATCGGCCGGCCCCCATATCGGCAATCAAAAAGAGACCGGGGATCCCGGTCTCTTTTTTAATCGCCGATCAGTAGCCCATCCTTTCGGGATAGCTCTTGACAACATATTCCTTGGTCCATGCTTCCAGGGCCGCGGTATAGGCGGCGTTCTCTTTTTCGGTGGTCAGGGTCCTGGTCAGGGCCTCCCGGACAGTGTCCAGGGCAACCGGGCCGGCGGGGATATCACCCAGGTACTTGATGATGTGGATGCCGTTCTCGGTCACAACTTCACCGGAAATATCGCCCGCGTTTTCCAGGCCCAGGGAGGCCTCCAGGAATTCGGGAACGAAAGCGGAGGATGCGCAGAGGGCATAGCCGTTCGTCATCGTGGGGGCGCGCTGCATGCCGGGATCCTTGCCGTACTCAGCCATCAGGGCGTCAAAGTCCGCGCCTTCTTTGGTCGCCAGGGCATAGACCTCGTCGGCCTTTGCCTGGATGTTGGCGGCGGCAGCGGCGACGGCGCTGTCATAAGCGGCGGTCGCGGCCTCGAGATCGGCGTTGGCGGCGTCCAGGGCGGCCTGGGCCTGGTCAACGGCAGCCTGCAGGGCCGTCTTGTCGGCGTCCTCAGCGGCGGTGTCCAGAGCGCTCTTCGCCTGGTCCAGGGCGGCGGCGGCGCTGTCGGCGGCGGTCTTCGCGGTGCTGCGGGCGGCGGAAGCCGCGGAAACGGCGGCGGCGTCTTCATCGGTGAACTTAATCAGGATATGCTTGACATAGCGGTATCCCTCGGGGGCGTAATAAACGGCGGTGCCGTTATTGACGGCCGTGCCGTAGGCAGCGGGATTCTCGTCGTAAGTGGTCTTGTTGGCGGCCGCAAGCTCGTCCAGTCTGGCCTGCAGGTCTTCTTCCGTCACGGTCACGTCCCTGTGGGTGTATTCCGTGATCTTCTCGACAAGCTTGTCTTCCTTCGCGGCGGTAATAAGCTCGTCCAGAGTGCTGAGTTTGTGGGATTCGGCATAGGCAACGGCTTCCTCGCGCAGGGCATCGCCGGTGGCGCCGCTGGTGATGTACGTGGACGCAACGCTGTCGATCATCTGGTCGTAGTTCTTCTGAGCAGTCTCCGTGACCGCGGCCATTTCTTCCTCGGTCAGCTTCACATCGTCGATTTTCTCGGCCTGGTTCAGCAGGACGAACCGCTCGGTTTCGGAGGTAATCACTTCCGCGAGGATTTCGTGGGCGTCCGGAACGGTGTTCATCAGCCCGTACTGCTGGTACATGGAATAGTACTGCTGGGCTTGATAGACCTGGTTCGCGGCTTCGCTCTTGGTGAGCTTCCTGTCGCCGACCTGCAGGATGACCTGGTTTCCGTCGGCTGTCCTGTCTACGGTATTCAGGGAGCAGCCGCTCAGGATGAGCGCCGCAGCGAGAAAAAGTGCGATAAGCGTCTGTTTCTTCATTAAGTGGACATCTCCAATCTGTTTACTATGCAACTCTGCCAATTATACAGGAAAACTCGCTTTCGGGCAAGGGTTTTTTTAAGGAAGGACGGCGCTTCCGCCCGATTAATCGGAATCCGGCGCCGGTTTTTTCTTTTCAAGCTTTTTGTAGCTTCCGTCCTCCTGCTGAACATATACCCTGTCCAGGGTTCCCTGCAGGGAATCCCGGAATTCCTTGAGGTATTTCTGCCTCAGCTCCCACTGCTCGCGGGTTTCCTCGTTCGTGAGCCCCTCGGCCTTTTTCTTCCTGGCCAGGAAATTGATCCGGTCGATCTCCGCTTTGTCCATAGATAACCTCCCGATGCTTTCAAATAACGGCCGCGCCTTGCGTCCCGTCGGAGCCGGCCTTCGCGAGCTTGTTCCTCATTCCAAGCCCGATAACAAGCGGGCACGCCAGCAGTGCGATATAGGCCGCGTAAAGAAGAAGGCGTGATACGCCGGAGCGGTCGATCAAAAATTCCAGCCAGACGATCAGGCCGATCACCGCCGGGACCGCCGCGAAGGCGGCAGGACGCAGCCGGGTGCGTATCCCCCGCCTCCGGAGTCTCACAGCCCAGACCCACAGGGCGTATACCGCGCAGCCCATGGCGAGGATCTGCTGCACGCTTACGAAGGAAAAGCGCATGTGCTGGTCAAACCTGAGGCTTTCCATCAGGACCTGGGAAAGACCGAAAACGAGGGCACCGGTCAGGAAGGTGTCCCCCCGCTCCAGCCTGGGCTTGCGCCACTCCAGAAGCACGAAGATCGCCAGGGCCGTCAGGGATTCCAGCATATAGGTGGAAATGCAGTCGTCATATTCCCCGTGAGTGATGAAAAGCCCCCACAGGCTCGTCCTTTCGTTCAGGGGCCGGGATACGCCGAAATCCTCCAGCCTTCCCTCCCCCAGCCGCTCCGCGGCGATAAACAGCATCAAGGCGCAGGCGGCGGCGTCAAGCAGCGCCCATTTGTCCTCCTTCAGGATCCGGGCGCACAAAAGCGCCGCCAGGACGCCTCCAAGCAATGCGCCGAACATGCTGAAGCCCCCCAGGGTGGCCCCGAAAAAGTCGGCGAAGTATTCCCCCCAGGCAACGCTCCCGTCAAGGAGATCCCCGAACATCCGCATCCTTGCGTCGAACAGGCAGTACAGAAGGCGGCTGAGCGCAAGCCCCAGGGGCAGCGCCAGAACGCCAAACAGGGCTGCCGTCCCTTTTTTCATTTTTCCGCGGCTGTGGAACAGGACCGCCAGCAGGCACAACGCCGCCCCGAAGAAGCAGTACAGCCCCCAGGCATAGACCCTGACCCCAAGGAACACGGTCTGCGGAGCGTCTTCAGCCAAGGCAAACATGCTTTTGCCTCCTTACTCGGCTTCTCTGGCCGAAGCAAAATAGATGATGTCGCTTTGGGAGCGCTCCGAGGAGGGGGTACGGTTCATATAGAAATCACCGTGGAAAATCAGCGTGGCGCTGTTTCCGCCGTCCAGGTTAAAAGCCTCGATACAGCCCAGGCCGAACATGAAGTCCGCCAGCTCCTGATGGGTCACGCCGTCGCTGGAAGCGCTGCGGCCCTCCGCCACCACCAGGACGTAGCTCAGTTCCCCCATCTGGCCGATGGCCGCCCGGGGCTCCCTGCCGTTGGGATTGTAGCCGTATTCCGTATCCATCCGCATGCGCATCCCGCCCTTGACCAGCACCGGACCGAAGGTGAAGGCATCCATGACGGTACCGCCCTCGTCCAGATACTTTTCAAGTTCCGCCTTGCCGTCGGCGCCGCACTTGATGAAGGTATGGAAGTTACCGTCCATGTCGATGATCAGCAGGTCCTTCTTTTTGTTGGTCTTCTGACGGATCTTCTGGCCCTGGCGGTATTCAAAGGTGGTCTTGTTGGGATCGTTGGAAAAATAATCCCCGTTGATGGCCGCGATGGCGTTCTTGCTTTCCGCCATCGACGAGGGCCTGGCCACCTTGGTGGAGGACAGCTTGCCCGCCGTGGCGGTGCGCAGCTGGCTGGGATGGGCGATGTCCACATAGATAATCCGCCAGATCACCCCGTCCTCCTCGCGGGTTTCCGCACGCACGGTGATGGTATCGTCGCTGTAGCCGTTCTCGGTCCAGCCGTCGGGATCGGGCGCGGAGCCCGCGGAAAAATCCACCGGCAAGGCCTTCGGGGCAGCCGTTTCCGTTTCCCCCGTTTCCTCCGCCAGGGACGAGGCCGAGCAGAGAATGAAGGGCAGGCACAGGCACATCAACACGCACACCGCGGCCAAAAGGATACGAACGCTTTTTTTCATGTTTCTGTCTTCCTTTCGCGCATTTCTCAGGACCGGGTCTTCTTGAACACCCAGCCCTGCTGAAAACGGTAATTGACAAAATACATCGCCACGTCGATGACGACCTTGAGAAGGATGTGCAGGAAGGCCGTATTGACGAAGTGGTCAAGGAACCCGAAGAGAAGCGTGGTCACCGCAAGGGAGCACACGCACAAAACAAAGTAGCGCTTCACCGCGGAGGGGTCCCGGCCGGCTTTGAACACGTAATTACGGTTCAGCAGGTAATTGACCGGCGCCGAGCATAGCCTCGCGATGGGGGCCGCCACCAGGGCCCGGAACCTGAAGGGAATCCCGAGCAGCAGGATGGTGTCCTCCGCGCGGCCCGAAAAAATCCAGAACATGATCAGGCTCAGCACCGCGTAATCCACCAGGAAGGATATGATGCTTGCCGCGCCGTAGCGGAAAAAATTGCCCAGGATCAGCTTATAGATCCGCCAGGAATCCCTGATGGGGTGGAAATGGGTCCCCTTGTTTTCGTCGTGGTAGATGGTATGGATCCCCACCGGGGTCATCGGGATCTTCCTTGTGGCGCAGACGATCAGCTGGTTCATTTCATACTCGAACCGGTCGCCGGTCACCTCCAGCATCATCGGGATCATCTCCCGCCTGAAGGCCCTCAGGCCGGTCTGGGTATCCGGGAGGGACGGCCCGTACAGGAGGCGGAACACCGCCGACGTGATGCGGTTCCCGACCCTGGACTTGGGGGGCACCTGCACGCTGTTTTTCGAAAAATCCCGGCTGCCCAGCAGCAGCTCGTCCTCATCGTCCTTCAAAAGCGCGCACAGGTTCAGCGCATCCTCCACCGTGTGCTGGCCGTCGGAATCGGCGGTGACCACCCCGCGGAAGGCGGTAAAGTCCGCTATCCACTTAAATCCCGTCCGCAGGGCCCGGCCCTTGCCGTGGTTGACGTCGTGGTGCTCCACATGGCATCTGTCCCGCTGGGCCAGCCTTTCGAAAATCGGCTGGTATTCCGGCGCCGAGCCGTCGTCAATCACAAGGACGCACCCGAAGCCTGCCTCCAGCAGTTCATCCGTGTAGGTCACCAGACGCTCGTCCGGCGACAGGGAGGGGATCAGCACGCAGCATTCCTTTTTGTCCATGTTGTTTTTCCTTCCGTTTTTTTACCGGATCAGCGTATCCAGGTAATCCAGGGCCATTCCCGACAGGTCCTGCCCGGTCCATTCCGCGAGAAGCGCCTCAAAATCCCGCCGGGACGCCCTTTTCCAGGCGAACCGTTCCGCGTAAGAGCGCAGCATGCCGTCCAGCCCGCCCTCCATGCGGATATCCAGCGCCCTGAGGAAGGCGGTCCCCCGCCCGCAGGCCACGGTCTCGTAATCGTCCGGGTCCTCGAAGCGTTCCAGCGGCGATCCGGGGGTCAGATACGCCGTCACGGTCTCCCGCATCGGCATTTCGGCGTATTCCTCCTCCAGCAGCTCCCTGGAGCGGGCCCCGTACTTTTTGCCGACATAGTTCAATACCGCCCAGCGGCACAGCGCCTCCTCCTGCCAGGGATCGGAAAACCGGTCCGCGCCGGCCATGCAGCCAAACCACTGCCGGGCCGCGCCCCGGGCCAGGGGCAGCTCCCATATCTCGTCCCCCCTGAACAAATCCTCCGACAGCACGATCAGTCCCGGGAAGGTCGTTTCCTCCGCGGCCATGGGCGCCGCCAGGATGGTCAGCGTATCCCACGGACAGGGGCCGTACGCCTCCTGACAGGCCGCAAGGACCTCCGCGGCGCGCCGGACCACCCGGTCCGCTTCCTTCAGGTCCTTTTTTGCCGCGAAGCGGACGCTTGCGTCCCCGAAAACGGCGGAGCGCATCTCCATGCCGCGGTAAAAAAGGACGGCCATCTCGCGCCCCGCAAATTCCCGGCCCTTCAGGACGCCGTTTTCCACCTCCAGCGGGCACGACGCCGCGGCTTGCCATCCGTCCCCCGGGACCGCCGTCACGGTATATACCGCCGTGTCCGCAAGGAAAGGCGCGCCGAGCGCCGTAAAGGGATCCTGACGGAAATCGCCTTTTTCATCGTCCCATACGGCCGGGACGCCGAAGGCGCCGCCCAGCAGCCATACGTTCTCGCTTCGGCCGCAGCGGAAACCGCATTCCGGCACCGTCAGGACGTAGTTGAGGACGATCTCGCATTCCTCGCCGGGGGCGAGAGGTCCGACGGATACCCTCAGGGCGGTCCTCAGGCTGTCCAGCCAGGCGCATTCCGCCGCCGCGTCCCCGATCCTTACCCCCTGCAGGGTAACGCACCCGGGGGAAAAGCCCTCCGGGAACACCCGGTCAAAAATCTCCGACCGGGAAAGGGGGCAGGTCTCCGCGTCCGAAAAAGCGTTCAGATAAAACCGCACCACCGTGTGATCCAGAACCTTCCCCGTGCGGTTGACAAAGGCGATGCGCTCCGTCACGGCGCAGGTCCCGTCCTCGGGATGCATCACCACATTCAGGCCGATCCTGTCCGCGTCCGTCGGCGCGTCGGTCCTTGCCCGAAGGCGCGGGGCGGCCCCGAAAAAGAGCCATGCCGCAAGGACCGCCGCAAGGGCCAGGGCGGCCCCGGCGAGCGCCGCGCCTTTTTTTGCGCTTTTTTTCGCGCCTCTTTTTGCGCCTTTTTTCGCGTTTCTTTCAGTGTCTCTTTTCGCGTTTTTCCCCGGTTTTTTTTCCGCGCCGTGCTTCTTCACCATGCTCCGATTCCTTTGCCGCGCTCATTGATGCAACGAAAGCGGCGCGGGTTTCATTCCCCGTCCTGCGGGCCGGTCAGCACCTTCAGGACCTCCACCACGGCGCGCATCTCGTTCACGCTTGCGTATTCGTACACCCCGTGGCAGTTGCGCCCGCCGGTCCCCAGGTTGGGACAGGGCAGGCCCATGAAGGTGAGGCGGCTGCCGTCGGTCCCGCCCCGCACCGGATGGGACACGGGCTCCATGCCGGCCCGGCGGATCGCCCGGCGGGCCCGTTCCGCCACCTCCGGCATGTCCTTCAGGATCTCCGCCATGTTAAAGTAGGAATCCCGGATCTCGATCTCCACGGTACCCTCGGGATATTTCCCGTTCAGGTAATCCGCGGCGCGGCGGACAAAGGCCTTGCGTTCTTCGAATTTTTCCCGGTCGTGATCCCGGATGATGTAGCGCAGCACGGCGTGGTCCACGCCGCCGGTCATGTCGCACAGGTGGTAAAACCCCTCCCTGCCCTCGGTATGCTCCGGCGTCTCGGCCTCCGGAAGCAGGGAATCGAATTCCATGGCCACTTTGCAGGCGTTCACCATTTTGTCCTTGGCGCTTCCGGGATGGATGGAAAGCCCCTTCACCCTCACCGAAAGGGAAGCGGCGTTGAAGGTTTCCACCTCGATTTCGTTTGCCTCCCCGCCGTCCACGGTGTAGGCGTATTCCGCCCCGAAACCGCCGACGTCAAAGTAGTCCGCCCCGCAACCGATCTCCTCGTCCGGGGTAAAGCCCACGGCGATCCTTCCGTGCCTTGCCTCCGGATGCTCCCGGTAATACTCCATCAGCGCCATGATCTCGGCGACGCCGGCCTTGTCGTCGGCGCCGAGGCAGGTGGTGCCGTCGGTCACGATCAGTTCATGTCCGCGGACCTTTTGCAGGCTTTCAAAGTCCTTTTCCCGCATCACAATGCCCTTTTCGGCGTTCAGGGTGATGTCGCCGCCCCTGTACGTCAGCTTGCGGGCCTTCAGCGGCGCGGCCGGAACGCAGTTGACGGTGTCCATGTGGGCGATCAGGCCCAGGCATTTTTCGTTTTCCATTCCCGGGGACGCGGGCAGGACGCCGTACACATAGCAGCGGTCCGTAAGCCGCACTTCCTCAAGGCCCAGTTCCTTCATTTCCTTTTCCAGCAGCCTCGCCAGGTCGAACTGGCAGTCCGTGGAGGGATTGGTCTTCCCGGCGTCCTCGTCGGAGGCGGTCAGGATGCCCGCGTACCTTAAAAACCGGTCTTCCACGTTTTCCATTTTTTATCTCCTCTCAGTCCGGGGCGCGCCCGGCGGTTCCGCTTTTTATATCAGGCTGGTCTGTTCGCATCCGGTCCCGCCGGCCTCTTCGGGGGGCGGGGTCAGGTCCAGGTGCCGGTAGCCCTGGGGCGTGGCCACCCGTCCGGAGCGGGTGCGCATGATCAGCCCCTGCTGCATCAGGAAAGGCTCGTACACGTCCTCGATGGTGCCCGGGTCCTCGTTGACCGCCGCGGCCAGGGTGTCCAGGCCCACGGGCCGCCCGGCGAACACCGAGGTCAGCACCCGCAGGATCTCCCGGTCCATCCGGTCCAGGCCCATTTCGTCCACCTCCAGCAGGTCGATGCCCTGCCGGGCGCTTTCCAGGGTGATCACGCCGCCGCTTTTCAATTGGGCGTAATCCCGCACCCTTTTCAGCATCCGGTTGGCGATTCGGGGCGTTCCCCGGGACCGCCGGGCGATCTCCATCAGCCCCTCCTCCTCGTACCTCACCCCCAGGATCCCGGCGGACCGGGATACGATCCGCATCAGTTCCTCCGGGGTGTAGAGCTCCAGGGTATAGATGATCCCGAACCGGTCCCTGAGGGGATGGGACAGCATGCCCTGGCGGGTGGTGGCCCCGATCAGGGTAAAGCGCGGCAGGTCCACCCGCATGGAACGGGCCATGGGGCCCTTGCCGATCATGATATCCAGCACATGGTCCTCCATGGCGGGGTACAGGATCTCCTCCACGGTGCGGGGAAGCCGGTGGATCTCGTCGATAAAGAGCACGTCCCCCTTGTCCATATTGGTCAGGATGGAGGCCAGGTCCCCGGGACGGGTGATGGCCGGGCCGGAGGTGATGCGGATGTTCTGGCCCATTTCCGCCGCAACGATCTCCGCCATGGTGGTCTTGCCAAGGCCCGGCGGGCCCGACAGAAGGATATGGTCCAGGGGCTCGTGCCGCTGCAGGGCAGCCTCGATATACATCTGAAGGCTGCGGCGCATTTTCTCCTGCCCCACGTATTCCCGAAGGGTCCGGGGCCGGAGGCTTATCTCGCTTTCCGCGTCTTCGGGGCGCAGCTGCGCGCTGAGCAGCCTGTCTGTTTCGTTCATCTTTATTCTCCTGATAAGAGAGTCGGGGTTGAAAAAAGGGTCACATGCTCCTCAGGGCCAGGCGCAGAAGCTCGTTGGCGTCCTCGGTCATTCCCCGGCACTTGTCCAGGGCCTTCCGGGCCTCCTGGGGGGTATAGCCCAGGCTCTGCAGCGCGGCCATGGCGTCCGCCTCGTAATCCGGCGCTTTGGTCCGCACCGCCGCCGCGGACACGGTCCCCGCCTCGTCGCCGAGGATGGCCCGGAGCTCGTCGTCGCTGACCTTGCCCTTGAGCTCCAAAGCGATCCTTTGGGCGGTCTTCTTGCCCACGCCCTGGGCGCGGCTCAGGGCTGTGACGTCGCCCTCCATAATGGCCCGCGTCAAATCCCTGAGGGGCATGGAGGACAGGATCTGCACCGCCGTTTTGGGCCCGATGCCGCTGACCTGGGTCAGGGAGCGGAACATGGCCCTTTCCTCCCGGGTGGCGAAGCCGAACAGCTCCGCCCCGTCCTCCCTTACGCTCAGATGGGTGTAGACCTTCATCACGGCGCCGGTCTCCGGGGCCGCGCTCAGGGTGTTCATGGAGCAGGTGATCTGCCAGCCGACGCCGGATACGTCCAGGACCAGGGTGTTCAGGTCCTTTTCCGCCACGGCGCCCTCAAGATAAGCGAACATGTTTTTTCTCTCCTGTCGGGAAGATCGTTTTTGTCACGGGCGGCTTCCCGCGGCGCTTAAGCGCCGGGAAAGCTATTTCATCAGGTACTGTTCCTTCAGCCGCCCGGCCTGGATATGGGTCAGGGCCGCGGCCACGGCGTCCGCCGCGTCGTCCGGACGGATGATGTCGTCCAGGCCCAGCAGCAGCCGCACCATGTGCTGCATCTGGTGCTTGTCCGCCTTGCCGTAGCCGGTAACGGACTGCTTGATCTGCATGGGGGTGTATTCGTACATGGGCCTGCCGTATTCCGCGCAGGCGCACAGCGTGCAGCCCCTGGCATGCCCGACGGCGATGCCGGTGGTGATATTCTTGGCGAAAAACAGCTCCTCGAAGGCGATCTCGTCGGGCCGGTAAAGGGTCAACAGGTCCCGCGTGCCGGTAAAAATCGAAAGCAGCCTTTCGGGAAGGCTCTCCTCCGGACGGGTGATCAGCGCACCCGCCGCCACAAAACGTACCCGGCTACCCTCGTTTTCGACCACGCCCCAGCCCATGGTCGCCAGGCCCGGATCGATCCCAAGTACCTTCATTCCGGTTTCCTTTCCTTTTGCCTGCAGTCTGACGGGCATTAAACTGCTATGATATGATAACAGAAAAGCCCCGGTTCGTCCAATCATTTTCCGCCCCGGCGCCCTATATTTTACGTTTTCTTTACAATTTTGTGACTGTTCGGTCCTTTTATTTCTTCCGCGCCCTGTGATAGAATCAAGGAAACAATCATCCGCCTCATCCGCGCCTTTCGCGGGCCGGTTCCCGGGCAAAAACATAACGGGAGGGACCCTTCATGGCACGCACGGTTCTCAGCCTGCTTCTGTCCGCCGCCGTCCTGTCCGCCGGGGCGTTTCCCGCCGGCGCCGAGGGGTTTCCCGCCCCGAACCTGCTGCCGGTCCTTGAGGAATGGCCGGATTTGATGGCACTCGGCGACGGTTCGCGGGTATCCTCGCCCGCGGACTGGGAAAAGCGCCGGGAAGAGATCCTGGAACTGTACCGGCATTACGTTTACGGAAGGCTTCCGGAGGATGAGATTTCCGTATCCTCCGTCCTCGGGGAAACCGCCTGGGAAAACACCGTTCAACTGACCATCACCGTCGCCCGGGGCGAAAAAACCGCGTCCTTCGCGGTTTTTGTCACCCTGCCCCGGGGAGAAAAGCCGGAAGCAGGCTTTCCCTGCTATATCGAATACGGCTTTCTCTGGGGCGGCGCGGCGCCGTCCCCCTCCCCCAACTGCGCCGCCGCGGCCGAAAGGGGCTACGCCGGCGTCACCTATATCCCCACCGACATCGCCATGGACAACGGCCTGCACCTGGGCGCATTCTATTCCCTTTATCCCTACGAACTGATGAACGCGGAATTCCCCGGGGTGCTGGCGATCTGGGGATGGGGCGTCAGCCGGATTATCGACGCCCTGGAGGGCGAAGCCGGCAGGCAAATGAACATCGACGCGTCCCTGTGCGTCGTCGCGGGGGTTTCCCGGTACGGCAAATCCGCCCTGGTGGCCGGCGCCTATGACCCCCGGATCCGCGTCACGGTTCCCTCCTGCTCCGGCGCCGGAGGCGCCGCCGTCTTCCGGGGGGACAATCACGGCAAAAAATACGACCTCTCCTCCCTGGGCGGACCGGAAAGCTGGGAAAACGAATCCATCAACGAGCCCCTTGCCAACCTGCAGGGAGGCGAGGGCTACTGGTTCTGCAGGAATTTTCTGACCATCCCCTCGGCAAAGCACATCCCGGTGGAGCAGTACATGCTCTGCGCCTTGTGCGCCGAAAAAAACCGGCACCTGATCGTGGTGACCGGCGTCACGTCCGAGGGCTGGAACAACACCGAGGGCCAGTGCCTTGCCTGGCTCGCCTCCCGGCAGGTATGGGACTTGTGGGGCCGAAGGGAAAATACCGCCATGATCGTCCACCTGGACGGCCACGCAATCCTGCCGTCGGACCTGGAGGCCATCCTGGACCACTGCGACGTCCGCATTTTCGGCGCCGATCCCGAAAGCACGGCCTCCGGACTCAAAAACATGGGCGCGGAGGTATTCCTTGTCGACAACCGGGACCGCCTGGACGAGGCTTTCGCCCCCTTCCTCACGGAATAAAATCAGCCGCGCCGGGCGCCGGACCTGTTCGTTCCCCGTGATAAAACGCGGATATAAAAACAAAACGCTTCGGGAAAGGGACCGAGAAAATGGGAACCACCTTTTGCAATCTGTTCTTCCGTGACGAAGATACCGATACGCTGAAGGCCGCTCTCGGCAAAAAGGCCCGGTTTTTGACGGGACTCAACGGCTGGAACATGGCGCTGTCGGAGGAGCGGGATCCGCTGCGCCTTATGCACGCCGCGGAAAAGGCCGCGGGCGACGTCCTTGTCTTTGTCTGTTTTGACGACGAATGCTTCGAGCTTTCGCTCCTTCAGGCAGGCAGGAGGGCCGCCGCGGTCGGCAGCGAAGGAAAGGGAAAAAAGCTTTCTTTGCTGGCCGGCCTGCTGCCCGACGATCCCGACGCGCTTAAAAAGCTCCGTGCCCTCGGGGACTGCGCATCCCTGGCGGAAAAAATATCCCTGCTTGAAGAGACCTTCGGCCTGCCCTTCGGCGCTATGTACGAAGGGGAGGCCGTCGCCCCCGTCCGGCACGGCCGGAAGACCTGGGACGCCGTTCGCGCGCGCCGCGACGCCCTTCGGAAAATGTCCGCGCGTTTTCAGATTAAAACGCTCGACCGCGCCGCGTGGCCGGATCCCGTCAGGTTCCGGACGGATCTGTGCGATCATCTCCGCGGAAAGGCAGGTCCGGATCTGTTCAGGCTGATCGGGGATCTGCCCCGCCGGCAGCTGAGTCCGGGCGGCAGTCCTTTCCTTATCCTGCTGCCGATGAACGTCTCCCGGCCCGGCCAGCCGTCTTCCCGCGGTTACAACGCCGTGCTGGCGGCCGACGACCGGAAGCGGGAAACCGCCGTATTTTCATTTCCGTTTTTTGTGGGCGAGCCGCTGATGATGAACCGCCGCGGTTTTGTCGTCTGCGAATCCCTGATGAGGAAAAGCGTCGTGTGCCTGGACAGGCAGGGGGCCGAACAGTGGAGATTCTCCCCCGAGCTTGTGCCTTTGCAGAAACTGTTTTCCCTCCCGACAGACCGTGAAGAGATCGTTCTGTACTCCTCCTCCCTTAAAAAGACAACGAACGACAGGATTTGGCGCATCTCGCCGGACGACGGATCGGTCCTGACCGAACGCGTCCTGCCCGGGGAGGACGATCTGCGCTGTCTCCGCCGGTGCCCGGGGATGGAATGCCTCGTCTGCTGTCTTTCCGGGGGCGGCGTTGCCCTGCTGGATCGGGATTTTCACGAGATCCGGCGTTTTCAGCCGGACAATGACATACGGCCCGATACGGTCTTCTTTTCGGGGCATTGCCTGTTTGCGCCTGTCCCTCGCGAAAAAGGCGGCTGCGATCTGCTGCGGCTCGACCTGATCGGCGGCGATAAGAAGACCATCCGTCCCGAAACGCCGGTCCCCATGCGTTATATCCTGTCGGACGGCCTTCTTGCGGGTTTTACGGACACAGGGTCCGGCAGCACGCTGATCCTGTGCGATGAGGACGGGAAGATTGTCTCCGAGCATCGTTTCAGGGACGCTCTTATCGGAATATGGGAAGAGAACGGCCTCGTCTTTGGCGCCGCGCTCAGGCGGGATGCTTTCTATGAGGTCCCGCAGCGCGTCGCCGCGGATCTTTTGACCGTTTTCACAATAACAGCAAAGCCCGAACGGCGCTGACGCCGTGCCCCGGACAGCGCCGCGCGCCCCCTCCCGGGATGGGAGGGGGCGCGCGGCGGTATTTTTATCATTCCATATACAATACGCCCAGGGTGCCGGGGCCGCAGTGGCTGGTGATCACGCCGCCGGCGTAGGTCTCCAGCACCTCCTCAAAATGCCCGAGGGAGAGAAGGTATTCCCGCACCTTGTCCACAATGGCGGGATCCACATGGGAATGGGTGATGAACACCCGCCGCGGACGGCTCTTTTTCAGCTGTTCCTCCATGTCCTTCACATAGCGCATGATCACCTTTTCCAGGTGTCCGCGGTATTTGACGTCGGGATGCATTTTCCCGTCCGCAACGGCGATGCGGGGATGGATGTGCAGGATGCTGCCCATCATGGCGCTGAGCCCGGAGCACCTGCCGCCCCGGTGAAGGTATTCCAGGGTATCCACCACAAAGGACGCCCGGACCCTGGGGATATCGTCCGCCGCGCGCCGCACGATTTCCTCGCGGCTCATACCCGCCGCCGCGTCCTCGCAGGCGCCGATCACCAGGTGGGCGATGCCCGTGGACAGGTTGCGGGAATCCACCACCGAGATCCTGTCCTCCGCGCGGAGCTGCCTGGCCGCCAGCTGAAGAACGCTGAAGCAGGCGGACATTTCCGATGAAATGGTAAAGCAGACCCATTCGTCCCCGGCGTCCAGGCCCTCCCTGAGGACGGCCTTGACCTCCTCCGCGGAAGGCGCGGCGGTCTTGGGGACGGATTTGTTTTTGTCGGCCCAGTCAAAAATCATTTCGGCCGTGATGTCGGCCCCGTCCCGGTAATCCTTTTCCCCCAGCAGCACATGCAGCGGCAGCACGGTGACGCCGTAGCGCTTAATCAGTTCCTCTCCCAGGTCGCTGGTACTGTCAGACAAAATACGTATCATTTCCCTTTGATCCCTTCTGTCGTCGTGTGTTCATGGCGCCGGGGCTTCTTCAGCGGATCAGTCCGTGCCATTCCTGCAGGCTGCGGACGTCGCCCCTGCCGTTTTCGTTCACGCCCCGGATGCCTTCCGCCGCCGCTTTGGCCGCGGCGATGGTGGTCATGTAGGGCACTTTGTGCTTGATGGCCGCCTTGCGCAGGTAGCTGTCGTCATAAATGCTGTCCTTGCCCACGGGGGAATTGACGATCATCTGAATCCTGCCGTTGGTAATCAGGTCCACGATGTTAGGCCGTCCCTCGTGGAGCTTTTTAACCTCCTCCACGGGGATGCCGGCGGCGCGGATCAGCGCCGCGGTGCCTTTGGTCGCCATGATGGCGAAGCCGTCCTCATACAGGGAACGGGCCAGGTCCTGCACCTCGGGCTTGTCCTTGGCGTTGACGCTGATAAGCACCGTGCCGGAAACGGGCAGCGTGGCCTGGGCCGCTTCCTCGGCCTTGAAGAAGGCCTCGCCCGTGGAGGAGCTCAGGCCCAGCACCTCGCCGGTGGAGCGCATTTCAGGCCCCAGGAGCGGGTCCACCTCGGGGAACATATTGAAGGGGAACACTGCTTCCTTAACGCCGTAATAGGGGATCACCCGGTCTTTGAGGCCGGCGATCGGGGAGGGACGGCCGGTCAGCGGCGCGGTGATGACCTCCACCGCCAGGGGTACCATGGAAATGCCGCACACCTTGCTGACCAGGGGCACCGTGCGGCTGGCCCTGGGATTGGCCTCCAGCACGTACACCACGCCGTTTTCGATGGCATACTGCATGTTCATCAGGCCGACCACGTGCATTTCCTCGGCAATGCGGCGGGTGTAGGTGCGGATGGTCTCCAGGTGCTCCTCGTCGATATGCCTGGAGGGGATGATGCAGGCGGAATCGCCGGAATGGATGCCCGCCAGCTCGATATGCTCCATCACGGCGGGCACAAAGGCGTGAACGCCGTCGGAAATGGCGTCGGCCTCGCATTCCAGGGCGTGGTTCAGGAAACGGTCGATCAGGATGGGCCTGTCCGGCGTAACGCCGACGGCCGCGTTCATATAGGAGGTCATGGAATCGTCGTCATACACGACCTCCATGCCGCGCCCGCCCAGGACATAGCTGGGACGCACCATCACGGGATAGCCGATACCGTGGGCGATCTTCATGGCCTCGTCCACGGTGGAGGCCATGCCGCTTTCGGGCATCGGGATGGAGAGCTTCTCCATCATGGCCCGGAACTGGTCCCGGTCCTCGGCCAGGTCGATCACCTGCGGGGTGGTGCCCAGGATGCGGACGCCGTGCTTTTCCAGGCGGCTCGCCAGGTTCAGGGGGGTCTGCCCGCCGAACTGGGCGATGACGCCCACCGGCTTTTCCTTGCGGTAGATGCTCAGCACATCCTCCAGGGTCAGGGGCTCAAAATACAATTTGTCGCTGGTGTCGTAGTCGGTGGACACCGTCTCCGGGTTGCAGTTGACGATGATGGTCTCGAATCCCAGTTTTTTGAGGCTCTTGGCCGCGTGGACGCAGCAGTAGTCGAATTCGATGCCCTGGCCGATGCGGTTGGGCCCGCCGCCCAGGATCATCACCTTGGGCCGGTCGGTCTTCACCGGATCGTTGTCCGGGGCGCAGTAGGTGGAATAATAGTAAGCGCTGTCCTCGGTCCCCGAGACGTGCACGCCGTCCCAGCTTTCCGTAAGGCCCAGGGCCTCGCGGCGGCTGAGGATCTCGTCCTCCGGAATGCCCAGGATCATGCTGAGGTAACGGTCGCTGAAGCCGTCCTTCTTGGCGCGGATCAGCTGTTCGTCGGTGGGAACGCCGGAAGCGACCAGCTCCTCCTCTTCCTCCGCCAGCTCCTTCATCTGCCGGATAAACCATTCCTTGACATGGGTGAGCCTGTGGATCTCCTCCACCGTGGCGCCCTTGCGCAGGGCCTCGTACATGATGAAGTGCCTTTCGGAGGACGGGGAAATCAGGCGGCTGAGCAGCTCCTCCCGGCTCAACTCGCCGAAATTGGAAACATGGCCCAGGCCCCAGCGGCCCTTTTCCAGGCTGCGGACCGCCTTCTGGAAGGCTTCCTTATAGTTTTTGCCGATGCTCATAACCTCGCCCACGGCGCGCATCTGGGTGCCCAGTTTGTCCTCCACGCCCTTGAACTTTTCAAAGGCCCAGCGGGCAAACTTGACCACCACGTAATCCCCGTCGGGGCGGTATTTGTCCAGCGTGCCGTATTTGCCGCACTTCAGTTCCCTCAGCGTCAGGCCGCAGGCAAGCTTGGCCGACACCAGGGCGATGGGAAAGCCGGTGGCCTTGCTGGCCAGGGCGCTGGAACGGGAGGTGCGGGGGTTGATCTCGATGACGATGATCCTGTCGCTCACGGGATCGTGGGCGAACTGCACGTTGGTGCCGCCGATGACGCCGATGTGCTCCACGATCCTGTAGGCCTGCTCCTGCAGGCGGTCCTGGACTTCCTTTGATATGGTCAGCATCGGGGCGGTGCAGAAGGAATCGCCGGTGTGGACGCCCATGGGGTCCACGTTTTCGATGAAGCAAACGGTGATCATGTTGTTTTCGCTGTCCCTGACCACCTCCAGCTCCAGCTCCTCCCAACCGAGGATGCTCTCCTCCACCAGGACCTGGTGGACCAGGGAGGCCTGCAGGCCGCGGGCCATGACCGTCCTGAGCTCGTCCCGGTTATAGACCAGGCCGCCCCCGGCGCCGCCCATGGTGTAGGCGGGGCGCAGCACCACCGGATATCCCAGCCGGTCCGCGATCTCAAGGCCCTCCTCCACGCTGTAGGCCACCTCGGACCGGGCCATTTCGATGTTCAGGGATTCCATGGTCTTCTTGAATTCGATCCGGTCCTCGCCCCGTTCGATGGCGTCCACCTGCACGCCGATGACCTTCACGTTGTATTTGTCCAGGACGCCTTCCCGGTAAAGCTCGCTGGCCAGGTTCAGGCCGCTCTGGCCGCCCAGGTTGGGCAGAAGCGCGTCCGGACGCTCTTTCCGGATGATCTGTTCCAGCCGCTGAACGTTCAGTGGTTCGATATAGGTGACATCCGCCATTTCGGGGTCCGTCATGATGGTGGCCGGGTTGGAATTGACCAGCACGATTTCGTATCCCAGGCTCCTGAGGGCCTTGCAGGCCTGGGTGCCGGAATAGTCGAACTCGCAGGCCTGGCCGATGATGATGGGGCCGGAACCGATGATGAGGACTTTTTTGATGTCTGTTCTCTGCGGCATGGAATTCCCCTTTCTTTATGCAAAGCCGCCCGCGCGGCCGGACAGCCCCGTTCCGCGCCGTTCCGTCAAAAAACAGCGGAAAGCGGCGGCGGGCGGGCCGCAGAATATTATAAAGCACTTTTTCGTTTACTTCAAGAACGGATTTGTTCCTTGTTTGTTTTCGCTCGGGGAGTTGTTTCATTTCGCGTCATGCACGCCGTAAACAGATCATGTTTAAAGCGTATCTGTTCAGTCCTGCGGACAGAACAGATACCAGTTTTTTTCAATACGGGATTACGCCGAAGGCGGCGGCGTCAAATATCAGTCCGGTTTTTCTTTACATCCCGGCGCGCGCGTGATAGTATATTATTCATAAGTATGATCGGATAACGGAGCGGCGATATGACGGAACTGGAAAAGTGGAAGCTGAAGCAATTGGAGGCCGTCGCTTCGCAGCGGGAACGGATGAAAAAAGCGCATCCTCTGCGCCAGCTGTTTCTGGAACTGACCCTGCAATGCAACGAGCATTGCCTGCACTGCGGTTCAAGCTGCTCATCACGGCCGTGCCCGACGGTCTCCGCCGCCGATTATCACACGCTGCTTGCAAAGGTGAAGCGGGATTTTGAGGGCCGGCTCCCGTTCCTGGCGCTGACGGGCGGCGAGCCGCTGCTCCGGAAGGACTTCCTGGACATCGCAAACGACGCCCGCGGCATGGGCTTTGTCTGGGGGATCACCTCCAACGCCACGCTGATCGATAAAGCCATGGCCAGGGAGTTGTCCCGTGCGGGGATGTATTCCGTTTCCGTCAGCGTCGACGGGCCGGAGGCCGTTCACGACCGGATCCGCGAACGGCCCGGCGCCTATCGTGAGACGATGCGGGGCATCGAGGCGCTGATCGGGGAATGCGGCTCGGCGAATCTGCAGATCACATCGGTGATCAACCACGGCAGCATCGGGGAACTGGACAGGATGTTCGAATGCTTCGTCGGCCTGGATATCGATTCCTGGCGCATTGTGGATATGGAACCGATCGGGCGCGCAAAGCTGAATCCCGACCTGCTTCTGACGCCGGACGAACGCCTGCGCCTTCTGGATTTTATCCGTGAAAAGCGTGAGATGCGGTATCCCGTCACCTACGGCTGCTGCCATTACCTGGGTCTCAAGTACGAACGGGAGGTCAGGGACTGGTTTTTCTGCTGCCAGGCCGGCAGAACGGTGGCGAGCGTCATGACCAACGGGGATATCGGGGCATGCCTGAATATCCCCAGAAATTCGCGGACCGTTCAGGGAAATATATACCGGGACGACTTTTCCCGGGTCTGGGAGGAAAAATTCGAATTCTTCCGCGGTGATTGGGCGGACGAAAGCGCGGAGTGTTCCGCCTGTCCCCATAAACGCTTCTGCGGCGGGGGATCCTGTCACAGCTGGGATTTTGACGGCGGCGTACAGCAGGTATGCATGCGCGGCACAGCATTTGAATAAAGGAGGCGGCATATCATGAAAAAAAGCGCCAGGATCATCGCCGGCAGCGCCCTGGTCGCGCTGGCCCTGCAAAGCGGCGCGCTTGCCGATACTGCCGTATACACATTACCGGAGGACCTGCCGCCATGGGTGGTGGAAATACTGGAGGGGGAATTTGGCCCGTCATTCATCCAGGAGGTTGTTTACGGTCCTCCGCCCTGGTACGCAGACCCGACGCCGGCGTCGACAGCGCTGCCGACGCGGCCTCCGGAGCAAACGCCGAGAACAAGGCAAACGCCGACGCCGACGTCGATACGGACGCCGACACCGACACGGACACCGACGCCCACACCGACACGGACACCGACACCCACACCGACGCCCACACCGATGCCGACGCCAACGCCGACACCGACGCCGACGCCTACACCAACGCCCGCACCGACGCCGACGATACTTCAGGAAACCGACGAGCGCGCGGACGGCCGGCAGGATCCCGGCAGCATCGATTGGGAGAAGGTCGCGGAGGATATTTACGTCGACAATACCGGCCGCCAATACGTAACGATCAGCCTTAGTCAGCTGAACAGGGTGCTCCGGGTCCATAACATGAGGGGGGGCCGGTTCTCGTTCACGGCTCCGCAGAGGGGCATGCTGCGTTTTGTCGTCGACCCCTCGTTCGTTGATCCGGATTTCTTTACGATCGGTATATCCGTGAAATCGGAAGACAGGCGGGAACAGCGTGAAGAGCAGCTTATCAGGAAATACGGCGGGATCCAGGCTTTCAACAGTCCGGTGGCAAACGCGGGAGATCTGATCCTCTGGTACGATCAGGACATCATCGGCAATATCCCTCTGCAGGGGTCCTATCTTCTCTATCTTGAATTTATCCCGTTCCCGGACTGATCCCCGGCGCGGCCGCGCGTTGTCCGGCGGCCGAACACACGGTTTTTCGAAAAGACGGCGCCTTCCGGGGCCGTCTTTTTTGCGTTTTTTGCGTCATGGATCCGTCCGGGAGCTTTTACCGGACGCGGACCTCTTCGTAAGGCATCACGGCCACCGCGGCGTCCTCGATATACACGACGTAATACAGGTCCGATCCGTCATTTGGCCAGGCGGCCGCGAATGTCATGACGTCCGGGGCCTGAAAAGCGCTGTCCGGCTTGCCGTACCACAGATCGCAGTGCGGGTCCACGGTGAAGGCGATCCGCTCGGAGGACGCGTCGGTCCAGGTGGATCTGGAGCCGTTCATATAGTCGTTTTCCCGCATAACGAGGTCCACCGGGTCCACGGTCATGATCCACTCGGCCCCGCTCTTTTCCAGGGATCGGATATGCGCCACGGCGATGCCGGTCTTTTTTTCGGAGGGCCGGCGCTGCAGGAAGACGGTATACACCGTCTGCGATCCGCCCGCGCCCCAGACGACGATCTCAACCCGTTTGGGCTCGTTGCTCAGGGTGATGTATGAAGACGGCGTACCGGAGGGCACGTATTCCCCGTTCACGGTAATCATGGCGTTTTCGTCCGCCGCCGCGGGTGTAAAGCGGACCCGGCTCACCCAGGACGCCACCGTCAGCACGTAGGACGCAACATGGGGATCGAAGGCGGCGGGGAGCATGACGCCGGTGGCGGGGCAATTGTGTTCCAGGGAACGGAGCAGGCTGCCGCCGGAGGCGGCCGCTTCCTGCGCCGGGGCCCATTCCTCCGGCCGGGCCGTCGCCTGAGGCGCCCAGGTGCCCAAATAAATCCCGCCGTCCCCCGCCGCCCATACGCCCACCGTGGGAACGGGCGTCAAAGCGGGCATCGCGGTCGCGGAATACCGGGGCTCGGGCGTCGGGGTCGGAGCGGGATCGGATGAAAGCACCAGGTTGAATTTCCTCACGAAGCCGCGTCCCCGCTGGGCCGTGGTGATATTCGTTTCCACATAAACCCAGTTGCCGTAGTAGCCCAGCACCACGACCTCCTGCCCGCCCTGCATAAAGCAGAAGCGCTCGTTGTTCAGCACCGGGTCGTCGGTCAGCGGGGCGCCGGTTTTGACCACCGTCGCCTTCCTGTTCAGGAAGGAAAGCTCCCTGTCCAGCTTTCCGCTGGGGTCCACTGCGCAGGAAAGCGCGTCCCGGGTGATGTAGCCGATCCTGTATTTGCCGCTTCTTACCAGAAAGCCCACCAGCAGCCAGTCGCCCACGGCGCCCCAGACCCTGCAGGATCCGCTGCCGTATTTGGCGCTGCCGTCCACGCGGAAATATTCCTCCCCCGGCCCGGTATACACCGGAAAGCTTCTGGAAAAGGAACAGATGGCGTAATCGTTCAGGTCCCCGGCCCCGCCCGCCCCCGCGGGCAGGGCAAAGAACAGCGCCGCAAGGGCCAGGATGAGAGATACGATTTTTTTGAGCATTTCTTTCCTCCCTTCCGGCCTTTGCCGTTCCTTTCCCGCGTCTTTGGGGTACCGTCGTAAACAATAACGTTTTTCGGCGCGTTTTTCTTCCCGCACATGAAAGGCGGGTCCGCCGGCGCGCTTTCCGTCGGGACCGGGAAAATCAGTTCTTCAGGCTGTTGAGGGGGGCGGGAATCCTTCCGCCGCGGGAAATGAATTCCGCGCTGGAGAAGGGATGCACCGGAATCACCGGCGCCCAGCCCAGGAGCCCGCCGAATTCCACCTTGTCTCCCACGCCGCGGCCCGGCGCGGGAATCACGCGCACCGCCGTGGTCTTTGAGTTGATCATGCCGATGGCCGCCTCGTCCGCGATGATGGCGGAGATTGTCTCGGCGGGGGTATCCCCCGGCACGGCGATCATATCCAGCCCCACGGAGCATACGCAGGTCATGGCCTCCAGCTTGTCCAGCGTCAGCGCGCCGGACTCGGCGGCGCGGATCATGCCGATATCCTCGCTCAGCGGGATGAACGCGCCGGAAAGGCCGCCCACCTGGGAGGACGCCATGACCCCGCCCTTCTTGACGGCGTCGTTGAGCAGGGCCAGGGCCGCGGTGGATCCGTGGGTCCCGCATTTTTCCAGGCCCATCTCCTCCAGGATATGCGCCACGCTGTCGCCCACCGCCGGCGTAGGCGCCAGGCTCAGGTCCACGATTCCAAAGGGCACCCGCAGCCTGCGGCTGGCCTCCCGGGCCACCAGCTGTCCCACCCGGGTGATCCGGAAGGCGGTGCGCTTGACCGTTTCCGCCACCTCGTCCAGCGGCGCGCCTTTGATTTTCTCCAGGGCGCGCTTCACGGTGCCGGGGCCCGAAACGCCCACGCTCACCGCCGAATCTCCCTCGCCGGTTCCGAAAAAGGCCCCGGCCATGAAGGGGTTGTCTTCCACCGCGTTGGCAAACACCACAAACTTGGCGCACCCCAGGCCGTCCCTGTCCGCGGTCCGCTTTGCCAGGTCGCAGACGACCTGACCGCAGAGCTTCACCGCGTCCATATTGATGCCCGCCCGGGTGGAGGCCACGTTCACCGAGGAGCAAAGGATGGAGGTTCCCGACAGGGCCTCGGGAATGCTCCTGATCAGCCTTTCGTCAGCGCCGGTCATGCCCTTCTGCACCAGGGCGGTATACCCTCCGATAAAGTCCACGCCCACCGCTTTCCCGGCCCGGTCCAGCGCCCGCGCCACGGGCAGCGGATCGCGCACGGCGCCGGTGATCAGGGCGGCGGGGGTCACGGAGACCCGCTTGTTCACGATGGGCACGCCGAAATCCCTTTCGATCTCCTCGCCCACCTGCACCAGGCGCTCGGCCTGGGACGTCACCCTGTCGTACACCCTCTGGGCCAGGCGTTCCTCCCCGTCGCATACGCATTCAAACAGGGACACGCCCATCGTAATGGTGCGCACGTCCAGTTTTTCCTGGTCGATCATGTGCAGCGTTTCCATGATCTCGTTGGTATTGATCATTTTTATCCTCCGAAGCCCCGCGGAAAAATCCTTGTCCGCCGCGCCCCGAAAGCCTTTTCCGGGGCCGGCGGACCGTTTTTATATATGATGCATCGCTTCAAAGATCTCGTTCTTCTGGATGCGGATCTGCACGCCGATCTCGTCGCCCAGACGGGCCAGCTCCTCCTTGATGACAGAAAAAGAACAGTCCGGCGACGAAATGTCCACCAGCATGATCATGTTGAAAAATCCCGAAACGACGGTCTGCGAGATATCCAGGATATTGATCGAGTGCTTATACAGCCGGTCGGCCACCCGGGCGATAATCCCTTTCTGGTCAAATCCCAGCACCGTGACGACCGCCTTGGAGATCGGTTCCATTGTTTTATCCTCCAATCGATGGTTTTACGCCTTGTCCTCGTATTCCGGGGCAATCTCGCTGAGCTCCAGGCCCCGGTTCTTTTCGCCCGCCAGGCGGATGGACCAGTCGTTTTCAAAGAAGAGCACCTCGCGCCCGGCGCCGTCCCAGCCCCTGGCAGAGGTGGAGGTCAGCTGCAGGCCGTCCATCGGCGCGGCGCTTTCCCTGATCCAGCGCACAAAGCGCCAGGGAAGGCGGTCCATCACCAGGTCCACGCCGTATTCGCCCTTGAGCCGGTAGGTGAGCACGTCGAACTGCAGTTCGCCCACCACGCCCACGATCATTTCCTCCATGCCCGTCTCGTTGCGCCGGAAGGTCTGGATGGCGCCTTCCTCGCTCAGCTGGACGATGCCCTTCTGGAACTGCTTGCGCTTCATGCTGTCCAGGGGCCGCACCCTGGCGAAACGCTCCGGGGCGAACACCGGGATCTTCGCGAAACGGAATTTGCGGCCCTCCGTGAGGGTGTCGCCCAGGTGATAGATGCCCGGATCGAAAAGCCCGATGATGTCCCCCGGCCAGGCATTCTCCACGCCCTCGCGCTCGTCCGCCATGAACTGCTGGGGCTGCTTGACCTGGATCTCCTTCCCGGTGCCCGAATGCCACACCGTCATCCCCTTGCGGAACACGCCGCTGACCACCCTCAGGAAGGCCAGGCGGTCCCGGTGGGCCGGGTTCATGTTGGCCTGGATCTTGAAGATGAAGCCGGAAAAGCCCTCGTCCTCCGGACGGATCAGCCCGGCGTCGCTCTCCCTGGGAGTCGGCGGCAGGGTATAGCGCAGGAAGCGGTACAAAAAGGGCTCCACGCCGAAATTGGTCACGGCGCTGCCGAAGAACATGGGGGTCAGATCGCCGGATCGGACCTTTTCCAGGTCGAAGGCGTCCCCCGCCTCGTCCAGAAGGGCAATCTCGTCGGCGAGGCGCGAACGGTAATGCTCCTCCAAAGCCCCCTCGATGGCCGGATCGTCCAGCGGGATCACCGTCTTTTTAACCTTGGTGCGGCCATGGTCGCCGCCGACGTACAGTTCCACGGTCTTTTCATCCCGGTGGTAAACTCCCTGGAAATCCCCGTCCACGCCGATGGGCCAGTTGACCGGGCAGGCCCGGATCCCCAGCACCTTTTCAATCTCCTCCATCAGTTCGAAGGGATCCTTGGCGGCACGGTCCATTTTGTTGACGAAGGTAAAGATCGGGATGCCCCGCATGCGGCACACCCGGAACAGCTTGATGGTCTGCTCCTCCACGCCCTTGGCGGCGTCGATGAGCATCACCGCACTGTCGGCGGCCACCAGCACCCGGTAGGTGTCCTCGGAAAAATCCTGGTGGCCCGGGGTATCCAGGATATTGATATTGCAGCCGTCAAAGGAGAACTGCATGGCCGAGGAGGTGACGGAAATGCCGCGCTGCTTTTCGATCTCCATCCAGTCGGAGGTGGCGTGCCTCTCAGCCCGGCGGGCCTTGACCGAGCCCGCCTGGCGGATGGCGCCGCCGTACAGCAGCAGCTTTTCCGTCAGCGTCGTCTTGCCCGCGTCGGGGTGGGATATGATGGCAAAGGTCCTTCTCCGGGCTACCTCCCGGGCCAGGTTCGCTGTTTCAGACATAATCGACCTCACTGGTTCGTATTTTAGTTTCCGTTCTGTCCCCGTGTCAGGCCTTGCCGCGGTAGGCCTCGATGACGTCCGAACGCCTGCGCAGCTTGTTGATGGCCGCGTCCAGCTGTTCGCGGCTGGTGACCCTGAGGGTGGAGGTAATGGTGACCGTGCCGTTTTTGTTGATCCTGACGCTCATCGCCGTCAGCTGGATCTTCATTTCCTCATAGAGCGTGCCAAGCTCCGCCAGCAGCGCCGGGTGGTCATAGCAGATTACCTGCAGATTGACGGCGAAGCTCTCGCTCTTGTCGTCGGCCCAGGACACGTTGATGGCCCTTTCCGGCTCGGAATGCAGGGCGTTGACGCAGTCCGCCTTGTGGACGGTTACGCCGCGCCCCCGGGTGATATAGCCCACGATCTCGTCGCCGGGCACCGGGTTGCAGCACCTGGCGAAGCGCACCAGCATTCCGGGATCCCCTTCCACATACACGCCGTGGGTGGGCGTCCCCATGTGGCGGGGCTCCTCCGCCTGCTCCACGGGCGGCGGAAGGGGCTTGGGGGCGTTCTTTTCGTCCTGGCGCTTTTTTTCGTCCATCAGGCGCTGGAGCACATACTGCGAGGCGACGCCGCCGTAGCCGACGGCCCCGTACAGGTCGTCCAGCTCCTGAAACTGGTACTTGCGCATGATCGGCTCGTAATACTCGCTCTTCATGTAGTCGCCCAGCTTCACGCCGCGCCTGCGGGCCTCGCGCTCAAGGGATTCCCTGCCCTTCTGGACGTTTTCGCCCCGAAGCTCTTTTTTGAAGAACTGGCGTATCTTGGCCTTGGCCTGCTGGGTCTTGACCACGTTGATCCAGTCCATGCTGGGGCCCCGGGAGGAGGAAGACGTCAGGATATCCACCCGGTCGCCGGTCTCCAATTCCGTATCCAGGGGCACCATTTTCCCGTTCACCTTGGCGCCCACACAGGAATTGCCCACGTGGGAATGGATGCGGTAGGCAAAGTCCAGGGGCGTGGCCCCCCGCTGCATGTTGATGATATCCCCCTTCGGGGTGAAGATGAAGACCTCCTCGCTGAAAAGGTCGGTCTTCAGTCCGTCGATGAATTCCCGGCTGTCCCTGGTCTCGCTCTGCCAGTCCATGATCTGCCTGAGCCAGTAAAGCTTCTTGTCCAGGCTGTCGTTGCCCCCGCCCTCCTTGTAGCGCCAGTGGGCCGCGATGCCGTATTCCGCCACCTGGTGCATTTCCCAGGTGCGGATCTGGATCTCAAAGGGGAAGGGAATCTGCCTGCCGCCCATCACCGTGGTATGCAGGCTGCGGTACATATTGGCCTTGGGCACCGAAATATAGTCCTTGAAGCGCCCGGGCACCTGGATCCACAGGGTGTGGACAATGCCCAGCACCCGGTAGCAGTCCGGAATCGTATCCACGATTACCCGGATGGCGATCAGGTCGTAGATCTGGTCGAAGGTCTTGTTCTGGATGACCATTTTGCGGTAGATGGAATACAGGTGCTTGGGCCGGCCGTCGATCTCGTACCTGATCCCTTCCTCGTCCAGCTTGCTTTTAAGCTGAGAAATGATCAGCTCGATGTTCGCCTCACGGTCGGCGCGCTCCATGCCCACCTTCCGCTTCACAAGCTCATAGCCCTCGGGGTCGATAAAGGAAAGGGACAGGTCCTCCAATTCCTGCTTGACGGCGTACACGCCCAGGCGGTGGGCCAGGGGCGCGTAGATGTCCAGGGTTTCCCGGGAGATGGCCACCTGCCGGTCCTGGGGCTGGAATTCCAGGGTGCGCATGTTGTGCAGCCGGTCCGCCAGCTTGATCAGAATTACCCGGATATCCCTGGACATGGCGAAGATCATCTTCCTCAGGCTTTCCGCCTGCTGTTCCTCGCGGTCCGCAAAGTTCAGCCGGCCCAGCTTGGTGACGCCGTCCACCATCCGGGCGACCTCCTCGCCGAACTCCTTTTCCAGAATTTCCAGGGTAACGTCCTCGCAGTCCTCCAGCGTGTCGTGCAGATACGCGGCCGCGATGGACGGCGGGTCGATCATCAGCTCGGACACGATCGACGCCACGCACCTCGGGTGTTCAATGTACGGCTCCCCGCTTTTCCGCTTCTGGTCGGCATGAGCCCTGGCCGCGAATTCGTAAGCCTTTCTGATCAGTTCTCCGCTGCCCGGAACGCTTTTTTCAGCCTTTGCGCACAATTCCTCGGGTGTCAGATAAATTGCTTTGGAATCAGCCATATTTCCTCCGGTTCCGATACGACAAGCCTGATTTCCCGCCGTCAAAAAGCCGTTACTGCCTGCAAACCAGCTTCTCCCAGACAGTCCCCTCCGGGTCCGCTTTTTTGAAGGGCTTCATCTCCGCCTGGAAGGGGGACCAGACAAAGCCGATCAGCTCCGCCGCCGCAAGACAGTGAAGAGCGCAGTACAGCCGTCTCTCCTCCAGACCGGTCTCCTTTTCCATTTCCGTCCGGGTCATCCCCCTGAGTCCCTGGGTTCTGGAACGGATCTTCAGCGCCAGATAAACCTTGTTCAGCCGCGTCCGGTCCAGGGACACCCTGTCCATCAGGGGGCTTTCCCCGGCCCCGTCGGCGCATACCTCCCTTTCGGGCGCCGCGGATTTCAGCAGGTCCCATTCCCCGGGCAGGGCCCCGTCCGCCAGGATGATCCTGGAATACCATGGGCTGATCTCCTTCAGCGGAACGTAAAGGGCCAGGGCGGTAAATGCCCGGGGGTCGTCCGCCTTTCCCGTCATCAGGGGAAGGCCGGGCCGGGCGCGGTGCCACTTCAGGGCGGTTTCCAGGGTGCGGCAAAGGATAAGCGTGCCCCGCTTTTCCCGCAGCCATTCGCCGGCCTTTTCCGACGCGGGCGGCAGGGAAGCGCAGCGCAGATCCAGCCCCTCGCCGTTTTCCGCGATCCAGGTCAGATCCCGCAGGAGCACCTCGTCCTCCCGCGCCTCCTCCTTTTCCAGGTCCTCGGGGGTCTGCCTGGCCGACTGGATCCGCAATTGAACGGTGGTGCGGTGGTTGAAGGTGTTTTCGCCGGGCACCGCCAGGACGCTTACCCTGCCCTCCGGCGCGTCCAGCCAGGACGCGCCCCGGAAATAGACGCTTTTGCGCATCTCGCCGTCCTTTTCCAGGGTGAACTGCAGGTGGGAAAAATCCTTTCCCACCGTGCGCTTTCCCTCCATGGCGGCGTTCCCGATGAGGAACACCGGGGACGGATTGCCCGCTCCGAAGGGCGCCAGGGTATTGACCCAGGCCACGTTCTCGAGCGTCACGTCGCCAAGCGGCATTTCGGCGTCGTACTCCTCGACGGGAATCAGGTCCCCGTCCCCCAGCTGCAGCTTTACGGCGCGGCTGAGCCGTTCCCTGAATTCCTCCACCCTGTCATACCGGATGGTAAGCCCGGCCGCCGCCTTGTGTCCGCCGAAGCGTTCAAACAGGTCCCGGCAGGTCTCCAGAGCCGCGTACAGGTCCACGCCGCAGGCGCTCCGGGCGCTGCCGACGCACATCTCCCCCGCGCGGGCCAGGCACACCGCGGGACAGGCGTATTTTTCCGCCAGCCGCCCGGCCGCAAGCCCCACCACGCCGCTGTCCCAGTCCTCTCCGACGCATACCAGAGCCCGCACGTCCCTCAGGCACGTTTTTTCAGCCTGGGCCTCGGCCTCGGCGATTACCTTGTCCTGTCTTACGCGGCGGGCGGTGTTCAGCCGATCCAGCGCCTGCGCGATTTCCTCCGCCTCGCCCTCGTCCCCCGTCAGCATCAGCCGGCAGGAAAGCATCGCGCTTTCCAGCCGCCCGGCCGCGTTCAGCCGGGGAGCCAGCTGGAACGCCACCGCCTCGCTCGTCACGCTTCCGTGCTTATCGTTCAGTCCGCTGACCTCCATCAGCGCCCTGATGCCAAGCCTCGGGGCGCGGGCCATTTTTTTAAGGCCCTCGGCCACCAGCGTCCTGTTTTCACCCTCCAGGGGCACCACGTCGGCCACCGTCGCCAAAGCGCACAGATCGCACCTTTCCCTGGCGAATTCCTTTCCGCGCAGAGCCCAGGCGGCCTTCAGGGCCACGCCGGCCCCGCACAGGAAGGGGAAATGCGGGGCGCCCTCCAGCACCGGGCTGACCACCGCGTCGGCGCGGGGCAGCTCCTCCAGTCTGGTATGGTGGTCCGTTACGACGATCTTCAGGCCCAGTTCCTTTGCCAGCGCCGCCTCCGCCAGGCTGGTGATGCCGCAGTCCACGGTAAAGATCATGTCGGCCGGCCAGGAATCGGGCCAGGCCGTGCCCTCCTTCAGGCGGCGGACAGCCTCGGCGTTCAGCCCGTAGCCCTCCTCGTGCCGGTCCGGGATATAGACCCGCACGTCGAATCCCATCCCGTCCAGCGCTTCCTTCATGATGGCCGACGCGCAGACCCCGTCCACATCGTAATCGCCGTAGACCGCGACCCGCGCCCCGGGCTTTTCCGCCCGCAGTTCTTCGATGACCGCCGTCATCTCACTGATGCCGGGAAGGGTCTCCGGCCCGTCGAGGGCGTCGAAGGAAAGGTTCAGGAATTTCCTTACGCCCTCGGGCGTATCCGCCCCTCTGACGGTCAGCAGCCTCGCCTGCCAGTTTTTCAGTTTCATTTCCCGCGCCAGTTTTTCGGCGCGCTCCAAGTCTCCGGGTTTTCCGCGTGGTATCCAGGATTGCATTTTTCCCTCCGGGGCCCATGGCCGTCTCCGGCCGGGTCTTTGCCTTGTTCCGGCCGGTTTTTCCGCTCTTCGCCCCTCCGGGCAGACGCCCGGGATATAAAAGAGGGGTGCCGGCTGCTTTCTTTGTCAGCCGGCACCCCGAACAATTTTATTACTTTCCGGCCTTGGCGGAAACGCTGGACTTGGTGTCGCCGGCGACACTGACCAGGCAGGGAACAAACCAGCGCATCAGACCGACGACGCTGACCAGGCTGGCGATCATGCCGCAGCACAGGATGTTGCCGACGGGCCTCGTCGCCTTCAGGATCATCAGAAGCAGGCTGAGCACAAGCCATGCGCCGTGAACGATCAGGACATGCTTAAGGCTGGAAGAGAAGCCGGCGCGGACAGCGGGCCTGGCGTCACGGCCCTGGGCAATGGCTTCGTCCATGCCCTTGAGCTGGCACACGGCCGCGTAAGCCGCCGCGCACAGGCACAGGATCACGGCGATCCAGTTGATCAGGGTCATCACGGGCAGGGCAACGGTGGCGATCAGGAAGAACATGAAGACCATGAACAGCCACAGCGCCCAGGCGCCGCCCAGACCGGCCATATGGTTCCTGACAACCATGTACACGGCGGCCAGCAGGAACAGCACCCACATCACGATCAGAATCACGTTCAGGGTGCCGCCGGCGGCCTTTACCTCATACTCGCCCGCGCGGACATATTCCACGGGCAGAGGCTCGCTGACAAACAGCGCGCCGTAAAAATGGGCCTGGGATTCGGTGTTGGCACCGATGTACACGCGGCCGTCCACATAAGAACTCTGTATTGTGCCTATCTGCATGGATCCATTGCCCAGATCCAGATAGATGCCGGCGCCGGGATTCGCGTCAAACAGCTTGCGGGCTTCGTTGGTCAGGCTGATGACCGCGAAATAGGTGCCGGAACCGCTGCTGTTCTGCTGATATTGAATCCTGTAGGAGGTAAAAGCTTCGTTGCCGGCAATCACCATGCCGTCCGCGCCTTTTACCTCAACCAGGCCGCGGGCCATTGCCATCTGCGTCAGAACGGCGCCGACGTCCTCGTATTGGTTGATATTCACATAATTGGGAACGGTCACGCGCACATTGCCGTTCACCACGGCCACATCCGCATTGTAGCCGGTCAGGTTGATCCTGTTGCGGATAACGGCGGCCGCCTTTTCCACATCGGCGGGAGCGGCGGTGGGAACGGGCGTGGGTTCCGCAGTGGGTTCCGCGGTGGGAGCGGCTTCCTCGGCGGGAGCAGCCTCTTCGGCGGCGGGAGCGGTCTCCTCGGCGGGAGCGGCTTCCTCGGCGGCGGGAGCGGTCTCCTCGGCGGGAGCGGCTTCCTCGGCGGGGGCAGCCTCTTCGGCGGCGGGAGCAGTGGTTTCGGCGGCGGGAGCCTCATCGGCAGCCGCGTTGCCGCTTCCCGCTTCGGGAGCCGTGGTGGCTTCGGGAGCGGCTTCGGCGGCGGGAGCCGCGGTGGCTTCGGGAGCCGCTTCAACGGCAGGCGCCGCTTCAGCCTCGGGAGCGGCTTCAGCCTCGGGCACCGCGGTGGGTTCGGGGGTCGCGGTGGGAACCAGAGTGGGTTCGGGAGAGTTTACATACGCATTATCGCTGTACTGACCGCCGCCCAGACTGACATCCAGCGTCAACGCGGCGCTGCGGGCGTTGTCGTTGTTGAAGCTTCCCGCGGTCAGCGGCAGCCAGGCGCGCAGGACATTGACGCCCGCGCCGTCCTTTTTGAGGCCGGTGATGGAAATCCAGGAAACACAGATCGTCAGGACCAGCATAACGGCCAGGGCGATGAGTCCCTTGTTCCGGGAAGTCAACGGCTTGCGGTTCTTTTTCTTGTCGGCCATAAGATAATCTCTTCCTCTCATGGCAGGGGAAGCCCCCCGCCTAGTAATTGCATACGCATCATTATACTATCCGTCTCTGTTTCCGTCAAGAATTTTTCCCTCCGCTTTTCGGCCCGTCCGGCGCTCCGGGAGCTGTTTTTCAGCTCCCGTCCCGCTCCGTTCACCTGCGCAGCACGTCGCCCAGCAG
Source organism: uncultured Eubacteriales bacterium (assembly GCA_902789365.1). Lineage (GTDB taxonomy): Bacteria > Bacillota > Clostridia > Christensenellales > Aristaeellaceae > RUG756. The sequence goes on along the minus strand of CADANQ010000005.1, from coordinate 16,439 downwards.
GATGCGGAAGAGGCGCGCCAGCCCGTCAAGGATCATGATCATGCCCAGGGTATACACGTATATCCCCGCGCCGTCATGGGAAACCGTCAGGAATGCCGCGCCGAAATAAAAGAGAATCAGGGCCTCGGGCAGGCGGATCCAGCGGTAAAACCCGCACTTTTTCCTTCCGGAAAAGATCCCGAAGCAGTGGAACCCCATCACCCAAAGGCACGCGCTCACCCCGATGGAGCCCAGGAGGAAGGCGGCGTTCTCCTTAAACAGCATGCACAGCACCAGGGCCGTCACAAACAGGCTCAGGGCCACGTACGGTCCCTGCTCCTTCAGGGACGAACGATTTTTGATCAGGCGGCGGGCCGTCAGGATATCCTGCCCCGCGGCCAAAGCCGCCAGGAAAATATGGGCGGAGGTCTCCAGCAGCCGCTCGTTGACCAGGGCAAACACCGCGCCGAGCAAAATCAGCCCGAAGCACTGCAGGATGCTTTCCCTGAAGCGAAGAAAACGCCTCAGCTTTTTCCCCAGGCGCTCCCCGGAGCGCGCCAGGCTCTCCTTCAGCGGAAAACGCCCCAGGGCGTTCCGCCCCTCCCGCTTGCGGAGCATGCCAATCACGATGCTCTCATACCCGGGCAGCCCCTCGGAGGAAACGTCGCGCAGCGTTTTTTTGCCGCCCTTCCCCAGCTGTTCGAACAGGGAATCCACAAATTCCTCCCTGGCCTGCCGGTCCACCCGGTCAAGCCATTTTCCCGTCGCCTCGCCGATCATCAGCGATACCGGGTCCCGCTGTTCGGCGGCCATCAGCCGGCCGTGGTCCACGCCCCAGGAGGCCATGTCGTGCTGCATCAGCCCCCGATAATCCGACCGGACGACGGTCTCCCGCGGAACGCGGGGGGCGAACAGGCTTCCGACCACGTCATACTCCGGAATGATCCTTACCAGCCTGTCGTATGCCGCGTCCGGGTCCACTCCGGTGCCCTCCAGCGCCTCACGGCACAGGCCGGGGCTGTCCAGAAGGTACACCCTTTCCACCAGCGCACGCTGTTCCTCCCCGACGGCACAGGCGGCGTACAGTGCCAGGTTGCCGCCCTTGGAATGGCCGCCCATATACCACTTTCCGCCGCCGATCCTCTCCCGGGCGTATTCAGCCGCCCGCGCCTGCGAGGGCATCACGGTGAAGGACATGATGAAATCCTCCCGCCAGCCCACCAGGCTCTGGTCCGTCCCCCGGAAGGCGATGAAGGACCAGTAAGGCGAGCGGAACACCGCCGCGCTGAACTGGATGCCCTTTTCGTCGTCCCTTTCGTCGGTATAATCGGCAATGACCAGGTCGCCGAACCGGAGTCCGGCGGCGATCTGGCGCACGCGGTCGGAAAATCCCGGGTCATCCGAGACAATCAGGCAGGGAATGTCCCTTTCCCCCATCGCCGCCACCGCGTCCCGCAGGGTAATTCCCGCCTCCGGCAGCGGTGACAGGTCCGCGTAGGTCAGGTAGCACATAATCACCGCGTCCAGGTCGCCGATATCGCTGCCGAAGGGCACGTTTTCCATCCATCTCGCGTAATCCGTCAGGTGGTCCATTTTTTTCTCCGTCTATTCCGTCATCGGTCGCCCGCCCAACGCGCGCCGGTCCGTTATGAACATGCAGTCCCCGAAGGAAAAGAACCGGTATTTCTTTTCCACCGCCTCACGGTAGCATTCCAGGGTCTTCTCCCGGCCCAGAAGAGCGCTGACCAGCATCAGCAGGGTGCTCTGGGGCAGGTGGAAATTGGTCATCAGCGCGTCGCAGGCTTTGAAACGGTATCCGGGCATGATAAAAATGTCCGTCATCCCGCTGCCCGGGCGCACCCGGCCGCTGTCGTCCGCGGCGCTCTCCAGGGTGCGCACGGTGGTGGTTCCCGCGCATACAATCCTGCCGCCCCGCTCCCGTGCCGCGTTGATCCGCTCCGCGGCTTCAGGCGTCACCTCGTAATACTCCTCGTGCATCACGTGGTCCTCCGCGCGCTCTTCCTTCACGGGGCGGAAGGTGCCGAGGCCCACGTGCAGAAGCACCGGGACAATGTCCACGCCCTTATCCGCAATCCTCCGCAGCACCTCGGGGGTGAAGTGCAGCCCCGCCGTCGGCGCGGCCGCGCTGCCCTCCTGTTTTGCGTAGACCGTCTGATACATCTCCCGGTCCTCAAGCTTCCGGTGGATGTAGGGCGGCAGGGGCATTTCGCCCAGCTCCTCCAGGACGTTTTCAAACAGCCCTTCATGGGAGAAGGTTACGAACCTGCCCCCGGCGGAGGTGGTCTCCCCGATGGTGCCCACCAGTTTTCCGTCCCCGAAGGATACGCGGACGCCCTTTTTCAGCCTTCTTCCGGGCCGCACCAGCGTCTCCCAGACGTCCGTTTCCACCCGGCGCAGAAGGAGCACCTCGCAGGGGACCCCCGTCTCTTCCTTGACCCCCAGCAGCCGGGCGGGAATCACCCGGGTCTGGTTGAGGACCAGCGCGTCCCCCGGATACAGGTAATCCGGAAAATCGCGGAACACGTGGTCCTCCCTTTGCCCCGTGGCCCGGTCGATGACCATCATCCGGGCCGAATCCCTGGGATCCGCCGGGGTCTGGGCGATCAGCTCCTCCGGCAGCGCGTAATCAAAATCCGATGTCTTCATGCTTTCCTTTCATATGTACAGGCGCGTCCGGCCGCTTAAACGCGGTTCCGCGTCGGGGATCGAAAAAAGCAAAAACAGCCGCCCGGGAGGGGCGGCCGAAGATTCGAAGGAACGTTTTACTTTTCTTCGATCACGCTGGTGCAGTGGGGGCAGCGGGTCGCCTTGATGTCGATCTCGCTCAGGCAGTAGGGGCACTTCTTGGTGGTGGGAGCGGCGGGCTTTTCCGGCTTCTTGCCGATGGTCTTCGCCTTGTTCATGGCCTTGATAATCAGGAACAGCACGAACGCCGTCACGATGAAGCTGATGACCGCGCCAAGGAAGCTGGCGAACGCGGGTCCGAACGCCCAGGTGCCCTCAGGGGAGCCTTCCGGGACCTTGGGCAGGATGGCAGCCAGCAGGGGAGTAATGAAATTGGCGATCAGCGAATCGACGATGGCCTTGAACGCGCCGCCGATGATGATACCGACAGCCATGTCGATCACGTTGCCGCGCATCGCGAATTCCTTGAATTCCTTGAAGAACTTCTTCACGCAAAATCACTCCTTTTCTTTTCGGTTCGGCTGGGCACATTATACCACGGTCAGAGGAATTGTACAATTCTTTTTTCCCCCGCGGGAAGGATTTCCTTTATTCTTTATTTCGTTCTGTTTCCCGTCCCTTTTGCCGCGCCGGTCTTGACGCCCCGCCCGTCCATCCCTTACAATGGCCGTAACAACCGCTTTGCAAGATATAAAGCGGCCCCGGAAAGGCAGAAGCATGAAAGACATAACGCAGCAGGACAAAAACCGCCTGATCCTTGAGGAGCTCCGCCGCCTCTATCCGGAGGCCGGCCCCGCCCTGAATTTTACCAATCCCTACGAAACCCTGGTCGCCACCATCCTCTCGGCGCAGTGCACCGACCAGCGGGTCAATATGGTCACCCCCGCGGTGTTCCGTGATTTCCCCACCCCCGCGGCCATGGCGGAGACCTCCCCCGAGGTCCTCTACCCCTACGTCCGCTCCTGCGGCTTCAAAAGCAAGGCCGTCAACATCGTGAACGCCTGCAGGAAAATCGTATCCGATTTCGGCGGCGAGGTGCCGGACACCATGGAAGCCCTCACCTCCCTCCCCGGCGTCGGCCGCAAGACAGCCAACGTGGTCCTGGCCTTCGCCTTCGGCAAAAACGCCATCCCCGTGGACACCCACGTTTTCCGCACCGCTAACCGCCTGGGGCTGGCGGAGGCCGACACACCGGAAAAAGCGGAAAAGCAATTGCAGCGGGCCATCCCCGAGGAGGACTGGAGCAAGGCGCACCACTGGCTCATCTGGCACGGCCGCAGGGTGTGCCACAGCCGGCGGCCCGACTGCGAAAACTGCACCCTCCGCTCCCTCTGCCGCCTGTACGGCGGCGACAAAAGCGCCGACAGGAAGGCATAGGGAACGGGAGGACGGGAACAAGTCAGGGGGGAGAAGGGAGCTTTTTGCAAAAAGCCCCCTTCTCCCCCCTGACCCTCTTTATCCCGCAAAACCGTTTGCGGACGTGTTCAGGAAAACCTCTTCACCGCGCTGAGACGCCCCGTGGTTTGGACGCGTTCCCGCTTTTTCCTCCAGGAAAGATAACGGAGGACACAGGTGGAGCCCGCCAGCAGCCAGGTGACCCCGGCGGTGATCCAGATGGACCAGACCCCGGCGGACGTGAAATGCAAAAGCAGCAGCGGCAGGCCGACGCGGCCGGCAATCTCAACGATGCCGTTGATAAAGGAGAAGAACGCGTCCCCCACGCCGTTCAGCACGCCGCGGGTCACATAAATCACGCCGAGGAAAACATAGAACAGGCTGGTGATCCTCAGGGCCCTGCTGCCCATGGCCACCACCTCCGGTTCATGGACGAACAGGCCCACAAAGCTTTCACCGAAGGTCTGCATGATCAGCGTCATGCCGCAGGCCAGGGCCATCATGGCCAGCATGCTGTCCCGGAGTCCGGCGCGGATCCGGTCCGCTTTACCGGCACCCATGTTCTGACCCGCATAGGTGGAAAGGGCCATGCTCATGGAGCCGAAGGGCTGCTGCACCAATTGTTCCAGCCGGTTCGTAGCCGTGAAGGACGCCATGGCCGTCGGCCCGAAGGAATTGACCACCGACTGCAGCGCGGTTGTGGAGATTGCGATCAGGCTCCACTGGAGCGCCAGCGGAAGGCCCAGGCGGACCGCGCTGCCCGCGATTTCCCGGTCAAAGGCGCGGCACTCCCCGCTGACGCGGAAATAGGCGCTGCGCCGGTACGCCCAGATCAGGGAACCCATGCCGGAAAGCAGTTGGGAAAGCATGGTCGCAAACGCCGCCCCGAACACCCCCATGCCGAGAACGCCCACGAACAAAAGGTCCAGGGCCACGTTGATCACGCAGGAAACCACCAGGAAGAAAAGCGGCGTGCGGGAATCGCCGAAGGCGCGCTGCATGGAAGCGGCAAAATTGTAAACGGCGACCAGCGGAACGGAGGCCGAGGTCATCCGCATATAGACGATGGCGTCGGGCAGGATTTCCGGCGGCGTGCCCATCCAGGAAAGCACTGTGGGCACCATCAGGAAAGCCGCCGCGCCGGTCACAAGGGAGGCTGCCAGCATGATATACGCCGAATTGGCGATGGATTTGCGCACCATGTCATGCTTTTGAGCCCCGAAATACTGCGCCGTCACAATGCCGCAGCCGCCGCTGATCCCGCTGAAAAACGAGAAAAACAGAAAAGAGATGGAGCCCGTCGCCCCGACGGCGGCCAGGGCGTTGGCGCCCAGCAGCCGGCCCACGATCATGGAGTCCGCCAGGTTATACGCCTGCTGGAACAGATTGCCGATCAGGAGCGGCAGCGCAAAAACGGAAAGCAGCTTCAGGGGGCTGCCCTCCGTCATGTTCATCGTAGCGTTCATTTTCATGGTCTTTCCTCCCCCGCGGGCATGGGCCCGTGAAAGACGCGCCCGGTTCTCCGGAAGCCGTGTTTCGTCTTGTTTGGATCGCATGCCGTTTTCCGGCCTTCGTACGGCGGGATCGGCGAATTCCCGCCGCAGCCGTCATTTTATATGAAATCGTTTTGATCCGCTCTTCATTTTTTGACCGCGCGCTTCCTATTTTTTGTCCCGCGCGCCCGCGGACCGCCGAAAACCCCTTGACTTCCCGGCCGCTCCCGGATTTAATGGGGACAAGGCGCTTCGTAAAAACAGCCGCGGGACGGGAGGAATCGGCATGGACTTCAGCCGGTACGAAAACTATGACTTTGACCGGGTAAGCGCGTTCAACATGTCCACCGGATACAAGGGACGCAGCTACCAGGCGCATTGGCATTCCTATGGCGAATTCGTCCTGGCGGGACCGGGACAGACCAACGTATTTATGGTGGCCCGGCAGACCTACGAATTGTCGGAAGGGGATTTCCTGCTGGCCTGGCCCATGGAGGTGCACGCGATCATCGACGCGGACCGGACGGAAGCGCTGATCATCCAATTCAGCAACGCTTTCATGAATTCCCTGTTCGATCTGCGGCGCATCATGCGCTTTTACAGGAATCTGCACGCGCTGCGCTATGCTTCCCATCCGCAATTGGTGTCGGAGCTTCAGGATATCGTGCGCGGAATGAAGGATATCTTTTTTTCCTCCGGTCCCGACCGCGAACTCCGCTGCTGCATGCTGCTGATGGAATTCATGCTGAAAATGGACGAACACCGGGAGGAATTCGCCCCCGATATCAAAAGCGCGGATCCGTCCGGCTATACGGAAACGGTCAGGCACCGCCTGATCGCGGTGACGGACTACATCCGGCACAACCTGACGGCGGACGATCTTTCCCAGGGCGCCATGGCAAAAATGGCCGGGATCAGCAGGGATTATTTTTCCCGGGTCTTCCGCGAGGTCACCGGAATGAATTACAGCAGATGGCTGAACATGATCCGCCTGGAGAAAGCCACCGAGCTTCTTGCCGAAAAGGAGAAGACGCTGACCGAAATCGCCATGCTTTCCGGATTCCAGAGCATTTCCAGCTTCAACCGGGTGTTCCGGGAGGAAAAGGGAACATCCCCCAGCGAATACCGCACGCTTTTCGTCCCTTCCGGGTCAAAATAACCTTTCCCGCAAAACGCGCCGGGGGAATCCGGGGGCTTCGTAAAACAGTATTAGGTTCATATTGATGAAAACGTAATGTTTTCAAGGCTTGCGGCGTGACTCCGGTCACGCCGTTTGCTTTGCCATCAGTTCATTGATCGGGATGAAGCCGATGCCGCTGTACTTGATGTGGATCCTCTGCACACGGTGTCCGCTGCTCTTGTCGGGAGCCTCCACATAGATGGCTTCAATCAGCTCATGGAGAATGCAGCCGTCCAGCGTATCAATCTCCAGCGAGTGATCCTTCAGCCGGGCAATGAACTGCTCTACAGATTCAGTCTGCTTTTCCTGTACTTCAATCTCTTGCCTGATGCGATCTGCTTCAGCTTCAAACTGCTTCTGTCCCATTTCATAGCTGGCACTGAGCATTTCGTAACGTTCATCATTCAAGCGGCCGGCTGTATTGTCTTCATACTGAGAGGGCCTTTTCCCTACAGGTTATTGCCCAGTTTGAAGGAAAGACAATATCAGAATAGCATGCCCGAAGGGGCTTGTAAAGTTTAAAAGGAATGTGAAAATCATATTTTTGTAGTGACAAAGATGTCACTTCGTGGTATAATAATGTCACTTCGGAAAAGCGAGGGTCAGGATATGAACTTAGGAAAAGAAACAGAAACACTTGAATTCAAAAAGACAACAGGAGAAATGAAAGAAGCAATGATCTCCATCTCATCCATCTTGAATAAGCATGGGATCGGCACGCTCTATTTTGGCGTGAAGCCGAATGGGGACGTCTGCGGTCAGGATGTGTCCGAATCCACGCTCCGAGACGTGTCACGATCTGTATATGAAAGTATACGGCCGCAGATCTATCCAGCCATTGAAGAAGTTGTTCTGGACGGGAAGCATTTGATCAGGGTGGAATTCAACGGCAATAACACACCGTATTCCTCCGCGGGAAGGTACTACCTCCGCACCGCCGACGAGGATCGAGAGGTGACGCCCGAAGAATTGAAAAATTTCTTCGTCTCAAACGAATATCGTGAGAGATGGGAAAAATCCCCCTCTGCCGCGCTTACAAAGCAGGTTGACAAGAATGCGATCAAGTCGTTTTGGCAAAAGGCTGTTTCTGTCGGAAGAATACCGGAGGGAAGATATACTTGCCCGGTCATCTTGAAACGGTATGGGCTTGTCACTGGCGACAATCTCAACAATGCGGGCGAGTACCTTTTCGGAAGCACGCATCCCATCACGCTGAAAGTCGCCATATTTGCGACGGATGAAAAGCTCACGTTCCTTGATATGAGGTTGTTTGAGGATAACATCTATAATCTTCTTAAAACGGCTGAGGATTACATACTGAAAAACATCCGGTGGAGAAGCGAGATTATCGACACAGAACGAATCGAGACACCGGAGATTCCTGTGGCGGTCATCAGAGAAGTGCTGGCCAACAGCTTCGCCCATGCTGTCTACAATGGCCGCACTAACCATGAAATCTGTATTCATCCCGGAATGATTACTATTTACAGCCCCGGCGAATATGCAAGCAATCACAAGCCTGAAGACTATATGAAGGGCAATTATGAGTCTGTAATTCGAAACGCCACGATTGCCAAAATCCTTTATCTCAACAAGTCGATTGAGCAGTTTGGAAGCGGATTTAAGCGGATTAACAGCCTGTGCAAAGATGCCGGAATACGCTTCTCATATGAGAGTGATGAGCTTGGATTCAAGTTCATCCTGTATCGCCCTGAGCTTCAAAGTGACATCCCAAGTATCACTTTGGATGTCACTTTGAACGGGACAGAAATGGCTGTTCTTTCCATTCTAAAGCAGAAGCCGGATTCCTCACGCAGCGAGATTGCTGACAAGATATCCAAAACGGTCAGAACGGTACAGCGGGCGTTGGATTCCTTAAGAGACAAGGGATATATCCAGCGTGTCGGCTCCAAACAAGAGCCGTATTGGGAAGTGCTGAAATAATCAGCTTGTCAAAATGAGGCGAAAGAATACATGAACTATCAAGGCTACATTCATTCACCATTCAGTATCGACCAATCCAGTGCGCAGATGCCTTTTTGCTCTGTTTTGGGCTGATACTGTTTTATGGAGGCCGCGCAAAGAAGGGGGCTTTTTGCAAAAAGCCCCCTTCTTCCCCCGGACCCCCATCTTCCCGCAAAAACTTTTTTCGGCTGCCGACGGGATGGAACGGTTCTCGCGCGTTCCCGGAAAGGGCTCACCCGCGCAGCTTTTTGTAAAGGAAAAGGATCAGGTCGTCGTCGACGGTGCAGACCGTTTCATACTGCACGCATTGCCTGCCCCGATACCATACGCCTGAGCCGTCCGGGATGTATCCTCGTTTGACGTACATCCCCTGCGCAGCGCCGTAGGCGGAGCACAGTCCGACCCCCAGGCAGACCGTGTCCGCGTACCTGGCCGCGATTCCCTCCGCCGCGTCCATCAGTCCGCTTCCGACGCCTTTTCTCTGATATTTCCGCAGCACGTTAAGAAAGACGGCGCCTCAAAAGAGGCGCCGCCGCGCGGTCCTTCCGCGCTTTTTTTTCATTTGGCGGGAGCGTATTCCGCGTACACGGTCACCGGCCCGGCAAGGCTTGTGTACGGCTCATAGGTCTTCCCGTCCCGGTCCGTCCACCGGACGAAGGTGAAACCGGCTTTTTTCGGCGCGGCGGGGAAACGGGTATCCTCAAGGCCCCTGCGCTGATAAGCCTGCACGACCGCGCAGACCGTGTCGCCGTCCATAAAGGTCACGGGAGCCAGCACGTTGGGAAGCTCATTGTCAATGTTGGCGGTAATCGCCTTCCTGTGCAGGTCCAGGTCCTTCTTCATGTCACCGACAATCGTGTCCGGATCCGCGTCGGTGGTGTTCCACAGCTGCCTGTTGTTTTCCCAGGATTTTCTGATGGCGCCCATGTACTGATCCAGGATGCCGCCGTCCCGGGTGACTTCCGCGACGGCCTTGTCCAGCCTGTCCCAGGTTTCCCGGAGGATCCGCCGGTATTCCGGGCTGTACTGCCGCAGATAATCAAGCCAGATCATCTTGATGTCAAATTCGCCGTAGCTGCCGATCGGGTTCAGGGCGATGTCAAAATCCCACAGGGGGCCCCAGCACAGCTTCTTTCCCATTTCCTTGTACAGGTAGGTGCTGGGAGTCCGGAAAGCGTCGCCGTTATGGGTAAACTCCTGAATCCACCAGTAGGCGGCCGCCGATTCGGCGTCCATCAGCTCGCTGTAATGCTCGCCGGCGCCGTTATACCCGTCCTTTCCATAGACGGCGTCCTCGACCCGCTGCAGATAATCCCGCACATAATCGCGCTGCGCCTGCCGCGCCGTCTTCATTTCTTCGCCGTATCGGGATAAATTCGGGGTTTTGATGCCAAACCGGACGCCGCCCTCGGTGGTGATGACGTTGGCCTCCGGCTCGGTCGCATATGGATCCATCGCAATCAGATAACCGCCGGTGATTTCATCGCCCTCCGCCGCGTCCTTTTTGACCGGGGTGATATTCAGGCTGTTTTCCGCCACCTGAACAAAGGGGCTGATCTGATAGCTGCCCATGTAATTGCCGTTGACAACCAGGTCCACCGGGACGAATTTCGCGGTATACGAAAATCCCATGGCGCCGCTCAGATAGCTGACCACATGGTTTTTGAGCAGGCTGACGTCATACGCGTTCGCCATCAGGGCCCAGGTTGTGCCTTTGCCCATGCCGAAAAGGTCCACCTTTTCGGCAAACCTGATCTTGAAGGGCTTTTTTTCCTGCGACCAGGTGGAATGCCCGCGGCCCCGGATATATTCAAGGGAAAGATCCCTGCCCGCGAAGGAAGCGTCGAAATCGCCGTATTCGCAGACATAGCCTTCCGGGATCGTGATGCGGACGGAAGCACCCTTCGCCCGATAATCGTGATTGCCGCTTTCGATTACCTGCCTGTATTCGTCCGGGTCGATCGTCAGATACACAACCGGGATTCCGTTCTCCCGAAGGGCGACCGTCCCGATTTCGGGATGCGGGCGGGGACCCGCTTCTTCCGTTCCTTCCGCCATTGCCGTGCCGGCCGCGCACAGCAGCGCCAGAATCAGGAGAACCGGCAAAAACCGTTTTTTTATTGACCTGTGATTTGTTTTGATCATTCCGCTCATATGTTTTACCTCTTTCCGCCCCGCGGGCTTCGGGTTTGTTTCCGTTTATCCCCGGTTTTTGTCCGGGACACCTTTTTGTACGGCCGGAAGACGAAAATGGCAGCGGACGCGGGATTCTTCCGATATTCTTTTTTGCGCCGTTTCCCGCAGCGTCCCGCCGGAACATGCGGGAAAGACTATATATATGAAAAAAGGAGTTTACTCATTTTTGCAGAATTAGTATTCAACGAAACAGGCGGGGAGGACAGATCCCCGCCGACCGAAGGAGAAGAACATGAAGAGAATCATCAGCATCCTGCTCAGTATCGCTTTGATCCTGGGCTTGGGCGCCGCGCTTGGCGAAGCGCCGGCCGCGGAGGAAACGAAAACCCATCAGATTGAAATGAGACAGGTCCCCATGTATATGGGCACCCTGGGCCGTCTGCCCCGGGAGATACCGCTGTACTTCCTGGACGGCGTGAAGGACATGCCCTACCTGAACCTGCCCGACCTGATAGATATTGACGCCCAGGTTTCGGGAATGGCGGGCAAAAATACGGCGCTGACCGGTATGTGGGACGAGGAAGCCCGGCTGTACATTATCATCAACACCCAGAACGATTCCGCCGTGCTGTTTGACTTTGACGAAGGCGGCGTGGTTTACACCAGCTTCGATACCTTCGCGGCAGGGTCCAAAAAGACCTATCTGGACATCCTGTACCATCCCGGCGTAAACAGCAAAAACCAGCCGGAGCTGTTCAAGCGCACCTCCGACCCGCTGATGAACCGCCCGGGCAACACCAAGGCGATTTTCCTGGACGAGTACCAGATCCCCTACGTGGCGCAGGATGGCAAATATCTGCTGCCTTTGCACACGGCGCTGGAACTGACCGTCTGCATGCCCTCCGCCTCCGCCATCCAGGCGTACAACGGGGAGGCCATTTTCCTGGGCGGTCCCGGGATGTTCGCGCAGGCGCAGCAGAACGACGCGGGCGAAACCGTCCTCGTCAAAACAGCGCTGGGCGATAAGTATTACGGCGCGCCCGTCAGGGAGCGCAGCCCCGAATTCGCGCGGTACTGTCTGGGCGAACTGTGCATGGAGCTTGACCACTTCTACGGCCTGAAGGACGCCCACAACATCACAAGCTTCATGGACCTGATCATGAACACGGATTATTACGAAAAGCTGCTCAGCCCGGACGCCGCCGTTGCCGACGAGGCCCTTCAGAACTTTATCCTGTATTACCTGGACGACCTGCACAGCGGCTACCTTTACAATTCCTGGCTGACCGGCCTGGACAGGCAGCTGGAAACCCGCGGCGCCGGTTTTTCCTCGATCATGGACAGCCGGTACACGACGCTGTATAATACGTCCCGCGAACGGTACAATCCGGACGGCTGGTATTCCTATCAGGAGGTCGGCGACACCGCGTATGTGACCTTCGACCGCTTCAGATACGATCCGGAATTCGATTACTATGCCCTGGATCTGGACAATAAGGAAAGCGTCGTCGATACCGTATCCCTCATCATGTACGCGCATCACAAAATCACCCGCGAGGGAAGCCCCATCCGGCGGGTGGTGCTGGACCTGAGCAACAACGAGGGCGGCGAGGCCGACGCGGCTGTGTATACCATCGGCTGGTTCCTGGGCGAAGCCACCGTCACCATTGTCAACACCTTCACCGGCGCCCAGGGGACGAGCCAGTACGCCGTCGACGTCAACCGCGACCGCGTCTTTGACGAAAACGACTTCCTGGCCGGCAAATACACGCTGTACTGCCTGATTTCGCCCGTCAGCTTCTCCTGCGGCAACCTGGTGCCCTGGGTGTTCAAGACCAGCGGCCTGGTGACCCTTTTGGGCGCTCCCTCGGGCGGCGGCAGCTGCGTGGTGCAGTATATGACCACTGCCTGGGGCACCCAGTTCAAGATTTCCGGCTACCGCCGTCTGGCTTTTGTGAAAAACGGCTCCTTCTATGACGTGGACCGCGGCGTCGAGCCCGACGTGACGCTCACGAAGATGTCCAGCTTTTACGACCGGCAGCGGCTGAACCAGATCCTTGACGAAATGTACTGACCTTTTCCCGTCCGCCGGACCGCGGCGGCGCTGCCTTATAAAAACCGTATGGACCCCGTGCGGGGCCCATACGGTTTTTTATTTTCCGAGTCCGAAACGGCATGCGGCGCCGGGCCGCCAGGGAAGCCGGAACCTGTCATGGAACCGGGAACCATCCCCTCCACCCCCGAACGGAATAATAAGAATCGGCTCCGTTATGAAAAGTGAATACCCTGCCATACCGCCTTTCGCAAAACAGGGCTCCGCCCTTCCGCCTGATCTCATCCGGGGCCGCGATCCATGACGAGGTTTTCAGATCGAACTCCCCAAGCTCCTGAAGCCTGCGATAGAGCGCTTCCGTCATCAGTTCAACGCCTATTTCCCGCGCCTGTCGGACGGCGCTTCCCACGGGCGGATTGTTTTTGCGCTTTAAAAGCGCCTCGTCGTCATAGCACAGGCTCCGGCGTCCGGCGGGAGATTCCTTTGAACAGTCACAGAAGATCAGCCTTCCGGTCCCTTCCTCAAAACCGATCGTATCCGGTTCGCCGCCGCTTTCCTCCATGCGCCTCAGAATGTCAAGGGCTCGCGGGTCCCGGCGCAGGCGCGTCCCGACGTCCTCCCATTCCACGCCCTTATGAAGCGCCGGATTCGCGAAAAAGCGGTTCCTTAATACTTCAAGCATGCGCCAAACCCCTTTCCGTCATTTCCCGTTCCTCTCGCGGCACCACTTTGCGATTTCCCCGATCAGTTCCGCCGGCAGGTCCTTTTCATAAGGCAGCCGGATCGTGCCCTTGCTTACGTCAAAGCCTTCCAGCTCCTTTTCGAACACCGTCGTCGCCTCGCCGCCGGGATAAAGCCCGATATGGTTTTTGAACGCGGCGAAATGGATCAGGTTCCGTCCTTTCCAGTACGTCGGCATCGACCAGGAAATGCGCTCCTCCGCGTCCGGAACGGCGGACCGGATCACGGCCCGGATCTCCCGGAGCTTCGGCCGCGCCGCCGGGTCCTGCGCCTCAATGTATTCGTCGATCGTCCGCGGCTTTTCACAGAAATGCTGCTGATCCTGCCTGTCGAATACCCTGCCGCACTTCGGGCACTTCCATGTCATCCTGCCGTCCCCCTTATCCGCGATTCGCAAAACAGGCGTCCGGGCGCGGTTTTCGCGTTATCCTCGGCGCGCGGTTCGCGCATCCGGCCGGAGCTCTATACAAGTATAGCATGATTCCGCCGTGATTCCATATGCAAATAAGGTCAAAAAAACGGTCGACTGTCTTTTTCGGATTTTTTCGTTTTTTGGTTATTCCCCCTTGCCACCGTCCGTTTTTTGTGCGTAAATAATCATGTCCGCGTTGGAAACAGCGGACAAAAAACCGTCCGCGCCTGACGCAAGGAGCGTATCATGAAAAAAGTTCCTGTTATCCTGTTGATTATTTGCCTTTTGACGAGCCTTCTGACGGGCGTCCTTGCCGAAGGACATCCGGAGGGCAAGCCCTGGGTCAATCCGGAATGGCCCGAAAACGTGCCGGCCGAACGTCCCGCGCCGGAAAATCATTTTTATCTGTCCGTCAATTACGATCTGCACCGCCGGCCCCCCATGGACACCGGCCTCGACAGCGGCGACAGCGTCGGCGCCCGCGTCGAAAAAGAGCTGGAGGAGGATATCTGGAGGCTTGTGGACGCCGAGAAGAGCACGGAAGCCATATGCCTGAATATCCTTGCCTCCCTGATCATGGATACGGACCGCCGGGAAAAAGACGGGCTGGAACCGCTGATGGTATACGTCCGTCAGGTACGGTCCGCCAAAACGACGGAGGAGCTTTCCGCCCTCTGCCGGCAGGGAGGGCTCCTGTTCGGCTCGCCCTACGCCACGCTGGAACTGGACCGCTCTTTACTGAATCCGGATAAGTTCGTGATGATGGTCTACTTCAACGACGTTATGCCGCGGCTGCAGTTTGAGGCGGACGAGCCCCAGCCCGCAAACGAGGAGGACTGGTTCGACAAAAAACGGGTGGAGGAGGAGCTTGTTCTGCTGGGCTGGGACGCGGACAGCGCGAAGCAGCTGACGGAGCGTCTGGCCCGGTATGAGCTGGACAGCCGGACCTACGGCGATAAAGTGCCGGACACCGAGGGGCTGGATCAGAACCCCTCGCTGGAAAAGGCTCTGGCGAACTGCGTTCCCCTCCGGGATCAGATGACAAGCCAGGGAGTGCTTTGGGCCGACGGAGCGGCCTTTGAGATTTCCTCTTTCTCGATGTTCCGTTATATGCAAAGCATGTACACGGATGAAAACCTGGAGCTGTTCAAGGCCATCGTCTGCCTGTCCATGTACCATTACGCCATGGACTATCTGGACCCCGCCGCCTATGCCAAAGCGCATGAGGGTGAGGACCTGTCCCCCCGGAAAATCGCGTACAACTATATGCTGGTCCACAGCCGTTTCCTGACCGAACAGGCCTACGCGGACGCCTATATCTCCCCCGAAACCCGCGTCCTTGTGAAGGACCTGGCGGAAGAATGCAAGCAGGCGCTGGCGGACCGGATGCGCCGCTGCGAATGGCTTTCCGAAGAATCCCGGGCGAACGCGGTAAAAAAGGCCGAAATGATGCAGGTGGTCATCGTGTCTCCGGAGGAGCGGACGGATTTCAAACCGCTGCTGGCGGCGCTGTGCAGGGAAGACATCAGTCTTCTGGACGCGGCCGTCCAATACGACGCCATGGAGCTGCGGATGAAGCTGCGCCTTGCCGGGCAGCCCTTTGAACGCGGACATCGCTTTTTAAACTCCAATTCCATGATCGCGGCCAACGCGGTCTATGAGCCGGGCAAAAACACCTTTTACATGATGGCCGGCATACTGAAGCCCGCGTTCTGCGACACCTCCTCCCGGGAGACCCTGCTCGCCACCCTCGGGCAGACCATCGCCCACGAAATGTCCCATGGCTTCGAAAACTACGGGGTGGAGTACGACTGGGACGGCAATCAGAACTGTGTGCTGACGGAGGAAGACAAGCCCAAATTCCTGGAACGGGTGCGGCGCATGTCGGAAAGCATGAGCCGCATCGAGCTGGCGGACGGGGTCATGCTGGACGGCAGCCACACGTTTTTCGAGGCGGCCGCGGACCTGAACGGCCTCAAGGTGGTGCTGGACCTGGCGAAAAAGACCGAGGGCTTTGATTACGACCTGTTCTTCCGTTCCATCGGAAAGAAATTCTACCGCAGCTTCAGGACCCGGGACGAGGCAATCATGGATTACGCCGACAACGGCCATCCGGCGAATTACGTCAGGACCAATTACATCATTGCCCAGGTCGACGAATTCTATCTTACCTATCCCGCCGTAAAGGAAGGCACGGACATGTACATCGCGCCTGAAGACCGGGTATCCCTCTGGTAACCCGGCGGGATCGCGGCGCCGCCCATCAGGGAAACGCCGAACAATCGGGTAGGAGGGGGTGACTAACCCCCGTCCTCCCACACCACCGCTCATGCGGTCCCGCAAGCGGCGGTTCAGTTACTGGCACGAGGCAGCACGTTT
>CADANQ010000004.1 GCA_902789365.1 uncultured Eubacteriales bacterium | reverse complement strand
TCTATGCCAAGTGTACTACTAATTTCCAACTGGATTCTCTTGTAAGACTAACTTCCACTTCCTTACCCCCACTCTGGAAGTTACTTTTGCACTTCACTGGTATTCGGGCGATGGTCTGACAGGAGCGCGATGACTTGACAGCTCCGATACGTACAGGGTATAATGTATCTAACGGGCGGAAGGATTCCGCCGCAGATTAATACAAAGGAAGGTAACGGCCATGAAGCGCATTCTTTCACTGATTCTGTGTGCCTGCCTGATGATCTCCGCCGCGGCGGCGTCTGCGGACGCGGTAAGCGACGCGCTGTCGCAGGCGGCCGCGATGACCAACGAGGAACTGTACGCGAAAGCCCAGGAAGAGGCCGCGGCGGGCAAAACACTGAATTTTTACTCCACCACCAGCTTCGCGGAGAAGGCCGCCGCCAATTTTATGGCGGAATATCCGGGGCTTACCGTGCGTTATTTTGAGATTGACGACGGCGAAACCTACAACATCCTGACCAAAACCATCGGTTCCGGCGTGAACGATTACGACATGGGACTTGTGCAGAACGGTCCGGACCTGAAGCTGTACCTTCTGGACAGCGGGCTGAGCTACAATTATTTTCCCGCTTCCTTTGCCGATGAGATTCCGGAGGATTACCGGGATCCCACCGTCGTTACCTTCATTAACTCCCTGATGATCTACCACAACGGCGGCGGTTCCATCGGCCTGACCAACGTCTGGCAGCTGACGGAGGAAGCATGGAAGGGCAAGGTCTTCTTCAAGAACCCGGTTAACGAGACCGTCAACGTCAACTTTCTCATTATGCTGACCAGCCCCGAATGGACCGAAAGGCTGGCAAAGGCCTATGAGGACTATTATGGAACGCCCTGGGCCAGCAACGAATTCAAGTCCGCTTCCTATCAGTGGATCGACGGATTCCTGAAGAACGTCAATTACACTTATACCTCCGCGTCCAAAATAGCTACGGGCATCGCCTCCGGCGCGCCGGGTAACCTGGGCCTCTTCGTTTTCTCCAAGCTTCGCAAGGTGGACGAGGCGGACCGGGGCAATCTGACGGTGCTTGCGTTTGAAAACGAGGTGGACGGCTTCGCCGGCTTCATGTACAGCGTTTACGCGACCGTTTTCAAGGATACCGACTGCCCCTACACCTGCGCCCTCTTCATCAATTACCTGCTGAGCGCGGAAGGCTTCGCCGGTGAAAAGAGCTGGAATTCCAATCAGGGCTACTACAGCCCCAACACCACCATCGAAAAGCCCGAAGACATCGAGGATGAGCCCTACGCATACTGGAAGGAAAAACTGGTGTTCGAAGACCTCCGGTACATCGAAGAGAATTTTAACGAAGTATACGAGTTTATCGCTGTCCGCGTGGGCTGATTTTCGACCCATGAGGCGCAGGCCCTCAGCCTGCGCCTCTTTTTAAAGCTTTTTTCCGGACAAGGGGGTTCCGCCCATGACGACAATCCGAAAGGAATTGGGAAAAGATCCGCGCAGAAACCGCCTGGCCGCTTTTCTCCGGAAGCCGTCCCATGTGATTCTTCTTTTTTTCCTGGTTGTTCTGGCAGCGCTCAGCCTGTTTCCGATGATTACGATGCTGGGCAACATGTTCACTGTCCATGCCGGAAACGAGCAGCGCGCCACCCGCTCGCCTGTGGGCACGCATACGCTGTACCATTTCAGCAAGCTGTTCGCAGGGGACGACTGGAGCCGGGTCAATTTCTGGACGCCGCTGATCAATTCCCTCATTGTGGCCACCGGTGCGGGAATCCTCGGTATTCTGGTGGGCGGAACGGTGGCCTGGTTCATTACCCGGTCTGACCTGAAGGCCAAGAAATTCATTTCGGCGGTTTTTGTATTTCCGTATATGATGCCGGCATGGACCCTGGCCCTGTTCTGGACCAACATGTTCCAGAACAGCAAGGTGGGCGGCGGCAACATAGGCATGGTGGAATCCTTGTTCGGGGTATGCATGCCCGAATGGTTCGTATACGGGATCTTTCCGATGATCGTGGTCATCGGGCTGCATTATTCACCGTTTGCGTATCTTTTGATCGGCGGGATCCTGAAAAACATGGACGCCACCCTGGAGGAGAGCGCCACTATACTGAAAGCAAGACGAGGCACCATCCTTCGCCGCATCACGGTACCCATCGTGATGCCCGCGATTCTTTCCACTTTTTTGCTGATCTTCTCCTCGGGCTTTTCCAGTTATACGGTGCCGGTATTCCTGGGGTCAGCTGTCAAGTGCTATACCCTTTCCACAAAAATGCGTGCCCTGATCAACGCGGGCTATGCCGGACAGGGATACATTATCGCCTTTGTTTCCATTCTGCTCGGTTGCCTGATCCTCGGGATCAACCAGCGTTTTACCGGGAGCAGGAAGTCCTTTACCACCGTGACCGGCAAATCCGGCCAGGTGTCCCTTGTAAGGCTGAGGAGGGCGAATATCCCCATCTGCGTCATCCTTGTCCTGTTTACGTGCTTTTTTGCCATCATGCCTCTGGTGTCCTTCGCCCTGGAGAGTGTGATACGGCAGCCCGGCAATTACAGCCCATCCAATATGACCCTGCATTTCTGGATCGGCACGGAAAACTCGGCGTATGAGGCGGGTATGGTGGCCGGTATTCTCCTGAACCCCACCATGTGGAGCGCTTTGGGAAGGCAGGTCCTGCTTGCCCTGTCCGTATCCGCTGCGGTCGGCACCTGCGGCATGATGATAGGCTACGCCTGCGCCCGCTGCCGGGGAACGAGGCTGGCCAGGATTGTGGAGAGTCTGGCTTTTTTCCCGTACCTGATGCCTGCCATGGCTTTTGCGACCATATACCTTGCCGTGGCCACGAACGGCACCTTCAATTTCCTCTACGGCACCTTCGGACTCCTGATCCTGGTTTCTGCCGTCAAGTTTATGCCCTTCGCGTCCCGGAGCGGCGTCAATTCCATGCTTCAGATCGCCCCGGAAATCGAGGAGGCCGCCGTAATCTTCGGCGTGCCATGGACGAAGAGAATGACCCGGATTCTGTTTCCGATTCAGAAAAGCAGTATTATATCCGGCTATCTTCTTCCGGTGATCTCGGTGATGCGCGAGGTGGCCCTGTTTACGCTGCTTGTGCCTTATGCCAGGTACCTTCTGACCACCATGCTTTTTTCCTTCAACGAAACGGGATACGCACAGTACGGCAGCGCGGTAACGCTGCTGATCGTGCTGATTATCATTATCATCAATGCCGTTATCAACAAACTGACCGGCGCGTCCTTTGACAAGGGAATAGGAGGCTGATATATGCCGGGGATCCCTGCCTGGCATGTGACCAAACATTTTGACGAATTCTTTGCGATGGATGATCTGACCCCGGAGATCGACGATCGGGCTTTCATAACCCTCCTTGAACCATTCGGACAGCGGTCCCGCGCAGGGGCCGCGATTTTTTACAAATGGAGGAGTTGTAACAAACAGGGGATAAGGGCGGATGTGATGCGCGGAGCGGATTGACGAAGAAGCCGTTTGTCTGATACACTTAAATGGGCTGAAAGCAGCTTTTTGATTCTGTTCCGACCCATTTGAAAGGAATGTCCCGATGCGGAAAATCACAGCGATTGTTTTTGCTTTTTTATGCGCCCTTCTTTTGACGCCGCGCGTCCTGGCGGACTGCACCCTGCCCGCGGGGCTTGAAACGATCGAAGCCCAGGCTTTTTATGAGGATCTGTCCCTGAAGGGTACCCTGGAAATCCCGGAGGGGGTCGTATCCATTGGGGACGAGGCTTTTCGCGGATGTACGGGGCTGACCGGGCTGGTGATTCCGCCGACGGTTACGTCCATCGGAGAACGCGCTTTTTACGGATGCGGCAATCTGTCCGGAGTAATCTACCTGAACAGCGGCGTAAGCTATGCGGCCTCGTCGTTTACCGGCACAAAGCTGGTGCTTGGCGTGAAGGTCACAGGCGTTTCCCTTCAGGATACGCCGGCCTTCATTACACCCGGAGGCACGGCGCGGATTGCCGCGACGGTGCAGCCGGAAAACGCGACGGTAAAAGACCTGATCTGGGAAAGCTCCGATACAGGCGTTCTGACCGTGTCCGGGGACGGTTTGGTTATGGGCGTCGCTCCGGGACAGGCGACGGTGACAGCCACGGCGGCGGACGGGTGCGGCGCGTCCGCGTTCTGCCGGGTGACAGTTCTGCCGCAGCTTGAGATCATTTCCATAACGGAGGATATGGCGGTCCGTCCCGGAAATTCCATCACTCTGGAGGCCGTGCCCGCCGGAGGCACGGGCAGCTATACCTTCAGGTGGTATTACTGCCCGGACGAGTCCTCCGCCGGGGTGGGCACCTATACGGGAAACAGGATCAGCCTGTTCGTCGGGGAAAACGAAGAAACGTTCTGGTATTACTGCGTGGTGACCAGCGGCGCGCAGTCCGTCGCCTCCCGGCGCGTCAGGATCACGGTCGTGTCGGATAATATCAGCGTAAGCCCCGATTCCCACGACGGCGTTCCGGCGGCGGGAGGGAGCTGGCAGGTGAATGTCACTGCCGCCGGCGCATGGACCGTATCCAGCGACAGCGACTGGCTGACCGCGGACCGGACCGGCGGCAGCGGCAGCGGCAGCGCTTCCGTCACCCTCACCGCGTCCCCGAATACCTCGGGAGCGCAGCGGCAAGGCAGCGTTACATTTACCTGCGGAAGCGCTTCGGCTGTGCATACCGTCTGGCAGACGAGCGGTGGCCTGACGGTCACGCCTGATTTTTACGGGCCGCTGAGCCCGGATATCTTTACGCTGACCTCCTTTGTGTACGCCGACAGCGCATGGACGGCAAGGTCTAATTCCTCCTGGGTGACGGTGCGTCCTTCCGTCGGCAGCGGAAACGGCTTTATATCGTTAATCGGTTCCGCAAACAACGGGAGCGAGGCCCGCGTGGCGACGATTACCGTCACCGACGGCAGGCGCAGAGCCGTTGTGACGCTCCGGCAGGACGCCTGGAGCCTGGACGTTACCCCCGAAACGCCTGAAACGCTTCCGGCCTCGGGCGGCGCCGCGCAGATTGCGGTTTCCGCGGAATACGGGACCTGGACCGCCCGGACGGACGCCTCCTGGCTGACGCTGTCACCTTCCTCCAGCGAGGGCGAAGAAACGCAGGTTACCGTAACAGCCGATGAAAACGCTTCTTCCGCCCGCAGCGCCGTGGTGACGTTCAGCGTCGGGAACCTGAATAAACAGATTACCATCAATCAGGCTGGCAGCGGCGGAAGCGGTGAGAGCGGAGAAAGCGGAGAAAGCGGTGAAGGCGGGTCTTATACACCCCCGTCCGTTACGGCGCTGTCCGTGTCCCTTCAGGGAGACAAATACATCGGTACGCCCTACAGCGTTTACGATTGCCAGGGCTTTGTTGAAAAATGCCTCTCCGACGCCGGACTTCAAAAGGACCTTGCGGGAAGCAACGCCTGGTACAGGGAGATGACATGGCGGGGAACCCCGGAACAGTGCGTGGCGAAATTCGGTTATATCCCCAAAGGCGCGTTCCTATTCATCGTCGTCCATGACGGAGGCGAGCCCGCGAGCTATCAGGACAACCTGGGCAACGCCAATCATATCGGAATTTATACCGGAAGGGGAAAAGGAGCGATCCATTCCAGCTTTTCAAAGCAGGGCGTATACGAAAGCTATTTCGAATGCGCGACCATCCCCGGCGGCGGATGGAACATGGTGGGCTTATGGAAGGAACTGGATTACGGAAACGACGCGGTCAACCTGTACCTGGCGGGACAGTAAGAAGCGGTGACGGCATTGCGGATCGAAAAAACGGGCGTAATATTTCATACGGCGGACGAAGAACTGCAGAGGCTCTTTGATGAAGCCGAAAAGAAATGCCTCGGCAACCTGAAGCGCTTCGGGAATGAAACGGTTCTGGTCGAAGGGGGCGGATATGAAAAGCTCTGGCTCGAGACCCAGCCCATGGGAGGCGAGATGTACGCCAAACGCAATATGGAGGCGGCCCTCGCGAACCAGACGATGTTTATCCGCTGCCAGCGGGAGGACGGGCGGCTGCCAGGTTCCATCCGGCGCCTGAAGGACGGGTCCATAGAGGCGCAGTTCGACAAATTTCAGGGCTTCTGTTTTCCGCGCCCAGCTTTGAACATGTACTTCCTGACGGGAAGGGACAGGGATTATCTATACGCTCTGAAGGGCTGCCTTGAAAAAACGGACAGTTACCTTTGGCGCGTAAGGGATTCCGACGGGGACGGGGTTCTGGAATCCTGGTGCGTTTACGATACCGGCGAGGACAATGCCCTGCGGTACGGCGACGCGCCGGTGTACTGGACGGACGACTTCCCGCCCGAGGGGTACGGCGTGGTGCCGATGGCGTCCATGGATTTTATGTCTTATTCCTATGCCTGCAGGGAGACGCTGGCAGTAATCAGCCATATTCTTCGGGACGGACGGGAAAAGGAATACATCGCCGCCGCTTCCGCCGTTGCAGGGGCCATCCGGAAAAAACTGTGGGACGATCGGCGGGGAGCTTGCTTCGACAGAGATAAAAACGGGAAACAAATACAGACTTTAGTCCATAATAACTTGCGCTGCATGTACTGGGGTTCGTTTACAAGGAAAATGGCAGAGGCTTTCGTCAGCCGTCACTTAAAAAACCCCGCGGAGTTCATGACGCCGATGCCGCTTCCCTCCGTTGCCGCAAACGACCCGCTGTTCAGGAACACGCCGGAAAACAACTGGAACGGCCAATGCGAGGGATTGACATATCAGCGCGCCATCACGGCTCTTGAAAGGTACGGGTTTTATCCTTTGGTGACTTTTCTGGGCAAAAAACTGTTTGAAGCCGTTATCCGGGGCGGATATGTGTTCACACAACAGTTCGATCCTTTCACCGGTGAACCCAGCCGGGTCGGCATGGTCAGTCACCGGGCTCTTGACGCGGGAAGCACGGAACCTTTCCAGGATTCCTACGGCCCAACGCTCTTGTCAGTGCTCGAGTACATGGCGCATATCTGGGGAATACAGATGGAAATGGGGCAGATTTGGTTCAGCTTCGGCTCCTCAAAGGCTCCATACGCCTATACGCAGCTGTTCGGCGACAGGCAATATACCGTTAAAAGCGACGGAAAACACGCCGAAGTCATCTTTGACGGCAGAAGCCTTGGCACTTTCAGCTGCGGCCTGCGGCTGATTACCGACGAAAACGGAAAGCCGCTTCGCACGGTCAGGATCGAATAATCCGGCACGGATCGAAATGCTTCGGACGACAAAAAAAGCAATAAGGGGCGCCGCTTAAAAGCGGCGCCCCGTTTGCGCGAGTATGGTTTAACGGAATCATTCAGCGACGGACAGATGGATGTCGCTGAAGGTGATTTCGCAGTTGCGGACCACGTAGAAACCTACATACACATTATCGGGGTCCACGGAGGTCAGCGGGTAATCGAAGCCCGCCGAAACGGTTTCATCTCCGTAACTCAGGGTAAATCCGTCGGCTGTTCCCGTCAGGGTGATAATCACTTCGGCGCCCTCGGAAAGATCGATGGCGGACGTCGGCGCGCCGCCGATCAGCGCACCGCTTCTGCGGCCGAAGTTGACGATGGCGCCCTGGTTGCGGGAACCCGCGGCCACATAATCGCCCATGGTCGTGGCAACATAGGTGTCGATGTACAAATCGTCCCTGGCCATCAGGCCGAAGGAAACCTGGTTGTTTTCGGCAAAGCGTCTGACGGTGGCTTTGGCTGTCAGGGTGAAGGCGGTGCCTGCTGGGAGTTTTGTACAGTAGAACATCATGCCGTCGCTGCCGCTGGCGATTTTGCCGCAGTTATTGCTCACCGACAGCGTGATTTCGCCATTGTCCCCGATCGCCGCGCCGAAGTTGTCGGAGGTTATCTTGTTGTCGCCGCCCACGTCGCCGAATACAGTCCCGCGCCATACGCGGCCGTCGGTGTCCGTGAACGCCGGCCAGGATACGCCGGCCATCTGTTCATCGGAGGGCGAAACGTAATTCGGCACCTCATAATCGGGGTTCACTGCCGCGGCAAAGTATGTTTCGTACAGAGGCCTGTCCTTTGAGAGACTGTAGGCGTGCAGCCCGGGCGCGGTTTCGGCGGAAAGGGAGGAAATCAGCCAGGCGTTCACACGGGCCCCGTAGGCGTTGGTATGGGTCTGGTCAAGGCCCGCGGGAATAAGGGTCGCGCCGTCTTCGGCGTACCTGGCGCCGGTAAAGGCGTGGAGCCACTGCGCGTCCCCGCCCAAAGCGACATTGTCCTTGAGCGTTGCGGCGGTCAGATCGATATACTCGATATCGATGCCCTGCGCCTTAAGATCCCGTACCATATCCAGGATGGCCTGCGGATAGCTGCCGCCGGGGTAGACCGTGTCGCCGATGGTCACGTCGGACGTAACGTGGCCGGAAGCGCCGGCGTAGCTTTCCGGAGTGTTGGCCCCGGTCAGACGTACGATGGGCGTGCAGACCACCGGCGTCACGCCGCGCTCAATGGCGGGAAGGATATAATTGACGTACAGGCTGTTGGCGAAGCTTCCCTCGGTGAGATAATCGCCGTTGGGGTCCGAGAAACGGGCGGTTTCGGTCTTTTCATCGTTGTGGCCGAAGCCGATGATCAGGAACATGTCGCCTTCCGCATCGCCCAGGGCCGGGATGAGCGCGCTGCCTTCAAGCAGCGTGCAGTATTCGGCCATTCCGGTGAAATCCCGGGAGGAGGCGCCGGAGTGGGCCAGGTTGTATACGGCGGCGTTGAAATAGACGGAGAGCTCTTCGCCCCAGCCTTCCCGGGGCAGGTAGTATTTGTCACTGAAGGCGGAGGCGGTGGAATCTCCGACGACCCAGATCGTGGCCTCGCGCTGTCCCCAGGCCTGTCCGCGGGCGCCTGCCCCGTATTCGGAACGGGCGGAGTCCGTGAGCATCAGCAGCCCGTGCATATCGATGGAACCGTCCTCACTGCGTCCGGGTGAGACAGAGGTATCAAGGCTTGTGAACCAGTCGGCGGAAACGGGCACACCGAGCGTATTGAGGCTCTGCCGTGTATCGGTGTCCAGATAATAGCAGGACGGGCCGAACACATCGGAATTCGGCTGCTTCTGCAAATCCAGCTTTTCGCCGACATCTCCCTCGGTGCGGAAGCTGATTACGCCGGATGCGGCAAACCCCGTGACGGCGGAGGTGTTGCCGGTATACATCGCCACGTTGTAGCTGCCGTTGTTGTAGGCCGTGCAGTTATATACCCTGATGTCCGGGCAGGAGTTGGAATCAATGCCCTTCGCCCTGTTTTCGTAGGCGACGGAGTTGATCAGGGTATGCCCGCCGGGCATACTGGAACCGCCCAGCTTGAACCCGTTGCCGTTGCCGGCTTCCATGATTTCGGATTCCCCGAAGGTCAGGTTGCCGTTTTCATCGCATATAATCTCGGCAAAGGCAAATTCCTTCGCGGTCCCGCCGGGCTGAACGCGGATGTAGCCGTTCATGTAAGTTACGCTGTTCCGGATGGTCACGGCGCCGATCTGGCCGCTTGCGACCTTGGCGAACAGGTCCCATCCGTCGTCGGCGTTGTAAGCGGCGACGCAGCCGTCAAAAACGTTGCCGTCGCCGGTGGTCAGCTTGGCGGCGAAGCCGTCGGCGTCCTCCAGGGCGGCGTCCGCGTTGTTCATGGAGGTACAGTTTTTCACGGTGTTGTAAGCGGGCCACAGGCTCCTGTCGTCCTGGGAGGAACCGGAGACCTGCAGGCCCGTGGTGCCGTTGTTAAAGAAGTTCATTCTTTCAAGCACACAGTAATGCCCTGCCAATTGCATACCGGGAAGGCCGTTCTTCGTCCCAGTAACGTTGATCAGGGAGATATGCCAGTGATCGCCCCACACCTTGAAGCCCCGGCCGTCGGAGCCGAAATTCAGGGTGGCGAATTTCCCGTCCGCGGTGGTCAGGGTGATCGGTTTTTCGGCGGTGCCGTTCCGGCCCCGGAAAACCGTCAGTTCCTTGCCGGACAGGTCGTAAACGCCGCTTTCAAGCAGAATGGTCTGTCCGGGAGCAGCATAATTCAAAGCCGTCTGGAGATCCACGGCGTCCTCCGTGCTGGTGCCGCCGTTGTTTTCAAGGCCGTCGGGGCGGACATGGATCACGCCGTCGCTTCCGAGAGCGCGGCGGGTGACGTTGACGGAAAGCCGGACGGTATCATAGCTCGAAAGCTTCTCAAAAGCGCTAAAGGCGAAAGCCGGATCGGGGGTAAACTCGACGGTGACCAGTGTCTCGCTGCCGTTCAGGGGCACGTTCAGGCTGCAGTAGGCGTCGGCGGCAACGGGCACGTTTTCAGCCACAAGGGCGTCGTCGGCAAAAACATCGGCCGTACCGTCGGCATTGGTGCGGAAGATCAGGCCGTATTCCTCGCCCGCGGCGGTGGAGCCGCCGGCGATGTTCGCGCTCAGGTCCCTGTAGACCGTGGGCTGCGGCGCCCATCCCCCGGCGTTCCAGGGGGAAGTGGTGAATACGATGTTGCTGAATGTGGCGTTCAGTCCGCGGGCCGCGACCAGGGAAATATAAGCGGCGCGGCCTTCCTGATAAACCAGGGGATCGTCCAGATCGGAATAGGAAGATACCGTAAGGGCGGACGGATCCCTGGCAGGGATGTACCAGGTATAGCTTCCGATCAACTCGCCCGTTTCGGGATCGTACTGCGCGGCAATGTAGGCGGAATCCGTTTTTTCAAGGCTGACGCGGTAGGTTTTGCCCGCCTCGATCCGGTTGGCGGCGCCTTCGGCTGTCCACCAGCCATAGCGGGTGGCTGAGATATCGTTGTTATCCGAGGCCTCGGGGGTACGGATGCCGGTGTAGGCCCGGATACCGATTGTGCACGCCGATTCCGGCGAGGTATTTACGCCGCCGTAGGGCAGTTTGGTGGCGCCGACGGAGATCAGGTTGGCCATCCAGTTGCCGGACACGCCCTGCTCGCCCAGGGAATCGCGGGCCATCAGCGCAAAGCCCTCCTGCCCGTCCGGGGTCGGGTTCAGCGCGTCCACGGTCACGTCCGCCTGAAAATAGAAATTGGTGACGGTGGGATCGATGACGGTGTAATAGTAGCTTCCGCCGTCCGCCGGCGAGTCGGCGACAAATTTGCCGCCTTTCTTCTGGACGGTGCCGTCCTCATTGAAAAGGGCGGAACCCAGGGAAACGTCCGCCTCGATACCGTTGCCGGAGGCGATGAGTACGTTGCGGTCGCCGCCGGTGGATACGCCGAAATAACGGAATTCCCATGTCCTCTCTTCGGCCGCGGCCGCAGCTTTTTCGGTGACGGTGACGGAATAGACCCTTGCGCCGCGCTGGTTCGCTTCGTCATATGGCGACACGATACGGTAGGTTCCCGCAGGCAGGGAATAGGTGAGGCTTTGTTTGGAGGTGCCGTGCACGGTTGTGATGCCTTCGGCGTTGGCGATGGGATTGCCGTCGGCGTCAATCATGCCGACGGAGGAATCGTTGTCTCCGCCGTTGCTGGATACGACGACCTCCGCTTCTGCCTCGCCCGCGACGGTGAAAACGATACATCCGGACAGGGCTTTGCCCACTTCCACGGAGGTGACGCCCTTGTCCTCCTTCCAGCGCTTTACCACATTGCCGGAGGAAACGAAATAGCCGGCGCCGTCATCATCCAGGGCCGCGCCTTCAGCGACGGCTTCCTTGTCTTCGGAGGCGGTCAGGTTCCCTACGGTAAAGGTGTGGGTCGTTTCGGAAACGACGGCTTCAGGCGCCGGGGTATCGGTTACCGTAATGGAATAGACCCTGACGCCCCGGTTGTAGTCGCTTTGTGGGGAGACCACGCGGTAGGCGCCGGCGGTAAGGGTGTAGCTGAAGGTCTGTTTCCCGGTACCGGAGACCTCGCTGATCCCTTCGGCGTTCGCAATTGCCGCGCCGTTTTCGTCGACGACGGCAAAGGCTGAGGTGTTGTCCCCGCCGGTGCTGGAAACGGTGACGGTCACCTCGGCGCTGCCTTTGATCTCAAAAAGAAATCCGCCGCCCATGTTTTTCGCGGCTTCGGTCGAGGTGACGCCTTTGTCCTCCTTCCAGCGCTTGGTGACGGTGCCGAAGGTAACGATGTTCCCCGAGCCTCCGTCGTCCACGGCGGTGCCCTCCGGGATCGCTTCCTTATCCTCCGAAGCGGTCAGGGTGTCGGCGGTGAATGAATACGCCGCCGGCTCGCCCTCCCCGGATGCGGTCAGGGGGATTGCCAGGGCCAGGGAGACCAGAAAGCACAGCGCTGTCAGGAGCGCCCGGTTTGTGACAGCCTTCATCTTTTTCTCCTTCCTCCGCCGAAGGGAAGCCCGTTGTTCGGGACGCGAACGGGGGAACATGACAAGGCCCATGGGGCAGCGCTGTCCCGAAGCACAGGCGGACCGTTTGGCGGAAATACATATTTCTGATAAAGATAATATAACAAATGATCATTCGCACTTCAAGCCTTTTACAGGATAATTTATTGAGGAGGAGAAATAATTGCGGCCATATAGAACCGCGGCCGGGCTACGATCAAGAATGTCATATGTGGAAGAAATTTTAACGTTCCGTAAAAACCGTCTTGCGGGTCTGAAGCAAATCTGATAAAATAAAAAAAATATTCATTATATTCCCTTTTCTTCGGAAAACGGATGAAAGGACGGTACCTATGGCAGGCAACGCGATTGTTGGACAGAGCGGCGGCCCTACCTCGGTGATCAACTCCAGCCTGGCGGGCGTATTCCAGGCCTGTCAGATGAGAGGCGCCGAGCACGTATACGGTATGCTTCACGGCATACAGGGCCTGTTGGAGGAAAAAATCTGCGATCTTTCCTCGCGGCTGGATTCCTTCCTTGACATCGAACTGCTCAAGCGTCCCCCATCATCCTTCCTTGGCAGCTGCCGCTACAAACTGCCGGATATTTCCGCGGACGAGGCGGTCTACGAAAAGATTTTCGCGATCCTTAAAAAGCATGATATCCGCTGGTTCTTCTATATCGGCGGCAACGACAGCATGGATACCATCTGCAAGCTGTCCGAGTACGGCCGGCAGGTGGGTTCGCCCATCCGCTTTATGGGGGTTCCGAAGACCATCGACAACGACCTGGACCTGACCGACCACACCCCCGGCTACGGTTCCGCGGCAAAGTACATCGGTGTGGTCATGAAGGAGATTATCCGGGACGCGACGGTCTACGGCAGCAATTTTGTCACCATTGTCGAGATCATGGGCCGGAACGCAGGATGGCTCACCGCCGCTGCGGCCCTGGCCCGGGGCGAGGACTGCGAGGGGGTGGACCTGATCTGTCTGCCGGAGCTGCCCTTCCATACCGACCGGTTCCTTGCCAAGGTGGAAAAGATGCAGAAGGATCACCCCTCCATCGTCATCGCGGTGTCCGAGGGTGTAAAGCTTCCGGACGGCCGGTTTGTATGCGAGCTCAGCGATGACGAAAGGTTTGTGGACGCCTTCGGCCACAAGAGCCTGACCGGCACGGCACGGTACCTGAGCAACCTGGTGGCAAAGAACCTGCCCACCCGCACCCGCAGCGTGGAATTGAGCATCCTGCAGCGCTGCGCGGCCCATGTCAGCAGCCGGACCGATATCACCGAGGCGTATCAGGTGGGCGGCGCGGCGGCCAAGGCGGCCTTTGAAGGGGAGACCGGGAAAATGGTGGCCTTAAAGCGCCTGTCCAACGATCCCTACCAGTGTACCACATGCCTTGTAAACATCAGCGACGTGGCCAATATCGAAAAAAAGGTGCCCCTGGAATGGATCAACGAAGCCAGGACCGACATGCTGCCCCCCTTCCTGACCTATGCCCGCCCGCTGATCCAGGCGGAACTGACCCCCATTTACATCAACGGCCTCACCCAGCATATTGTCGAGGAATAATCCTTTCACGTAACGATATGGCAGGCGCGGGAAATCCCCCGCGCTTTTTTTGTCCACCTGCGGCGGGCTGTGTGAAGGAATGCCTCGCGAATAAAGAAAAGGGTCCGCGGCGTTTGCCGCAGACCCTGAGATCATTTGCCTGAGATTATTTGCCGACAGTGCAGTACATGAAGTACTTGTAGCCCAGCGGGTTGCAGAAGAACCCGGAGACGGCGTCGTCGATCATGTAGATATCGGTGTAGTAATAGATGGGGGTGATGGCGCCGGTGGACATCAGCAGGTCCTCGGCGGCATGCATCATGCCATAGCGGGCATTCTTGTCGGTGCAGGTCTTGATGGCGATGATGGCGGCGTCATAGGTCTCGGCCCAGGTGCCGTTTTCAACCTTCAGGTCCGCGCCGTAGGGGGTCAGGTCGATGGAGTAGATGTGCGCCACGGCGTTGGCGCCCTTGCCGAACTGGGAGTCGTTGTTGCCGGAGCCGGAAGTCCACATATCCAGGAAGGAGATGGGATCGTTGTAGTCGGCCAGCCAGCCGTTGCGGGCGACGGTGTAGTCGCCGGCCTTGCGGGTGTTCAGGAAGGTATTCCATTCCTGGTTGACCATGTTCATCTGGATGCCGACGCCGGCGAGCACGCTCTGCAGGTATTCGCCGATGGCCTTGTGACCTTCGGAGGTGTTGTAGAGGTATTCGATGGTGGGGAAGTTGGTGAACATGCCGGTGGCTTCGTCATAGCTGTAGTACTTGCGCAGGATCTCGATGGCCTGATCCCAGTTGCTTTCGTAGGCTTCTTCAGAGGTGTTCCAGTAGCCGACATAGTCGGTGGAGGGGCCGGCGACCTCATAGAACTGAGCGATGCCGTCGGCGTCGGTCAGGCCCATGGCGACGAAGGAAGAGGCGGGCTGCTGGCCGGCCTTGCCGATCTCGGTAACGATGTAGTTGCGGTCAAAGAGCAGGCCGATGGCAAAGCGGATCTCTGCCTGGGCTTTTTCGGCCTCGTCCCCGGTCAGCTCGCAGCCTTCGGGCAGGATGCCGGCGTTGACGTTCCAGGACACGTAATAGGTGCCCATCTGGGAACCGACGAAGAATTCGGTGGGATATTCGGCCTTCAGGGCGTCGATTTCGGCGTTGGGAACGTCGTCAATCAGCTGCCAGTCGCCGTTTTTGAAGTTGGCCAGCATATTGTTGGCATCGTCGGAGAGGTAGAAGTTAATCTCGTCCATCAGGATGGTGTCGGCCAGGAAGTAGTTGGCGTTCTTGGTCAGGGTGATGACGGAGTTGTGGCTCCACGCGGTCATGGTGTAGGGGCCGTTGCAGACGTAGGTGGCGGGATCGGTCGCCCACGCTTCATTGCTTACCACATCCTCGCGGACGGGCAGGTAGGTGGGGAAGGCGAGCAGCTCGTTCCAGTAGGAAACGTCGTTCAGAAGCGTTACGGACAGGGTCTTGTCGTCGATGGCTTCAACGGCCAGGTTGTCCGGATAACCCTTGACGATCTCGAACATATAGCCGTAGTCGGCGCCCAGCTCGGAGGAGGCGGCGCGCTTCCAGGCAAAGACGAAATCGCCGGCGGTCAGGGGCGTGCCGTCAGACCAGCACAGGCCGTCCACCAGGGTGTAGGTGTAGGTGGCGGTGCCGTCTTCGTTGATGACCGCGGCGGGAAGTTCCGTCGCGCAGGCGGGAACGATGGTCAGAGCGCCGTTTTCGTCCTGCTCCCAGGCGGCGAGGCCGGTGAACAGATGGGCGATCATGGTAGCGCCGTCGACTGCGGAGTTCAGGGCCGGGTCGAGGGTGTCGGGTTCGGAAGCGATGCAGACGTTGATGGTGGTCTTGCCTTCATCGGCGGACGCCATGGCGGCGCAGGACAGAGCCATCACCAGCGCCAGAGAGAGCGCAAGCAGCTTCTTCATAGAAACGGGTTCCTCCTTGAAAAATGTATTTTTTCAAAAATGCGCGTACGCATTGATGAAACGGGCTGAAGGTCAAATCTCGCCGATGCGGTGGCAGGCAACGAAATGGCCCTTTTCCACTTCCTCAAAGGGAGGCATCGATTCGGCGCAGCGTTCACATGCAAAACGGCACCGGGTCCGGAAGGGGCATCCCGAGGGAGCGTTCAGCGGGCTGGGGATGTCGCCGGTGAGGACGATACGCTTGTTGGCGCGGGCAGCCTTTGGATCGGGCATGGGCACCGCGCTGAGCAGGGACTGGGAGTAGGGATGCAGGGGATGACGGTAGATTTCATCGGCGGAAGCAAGCTCCACCATCTTGCCCAGATACATCACGGCGATCCGGTCGGAGATATGGCGGACGACCAGCAGATCATGCGCGATGAAAAGATAGGTGAGCCCGAGTCGGTCCTGCAGGTCGTCAAACATGTTGATGACCTGGGCCTGGATGGAAACGTCCAGGGCGGAAACCGGCTCGTCGCATACGATGAATTCGGGGTCGACCGCCAGCGCCCGGGCGATGCCGATGCGCTGCCGCTGGCCGCCGGAGAACTCATGGGCGTACCGGGACGCGTGCTCGCTGTTCAGCCCCACAAGGGAAAGGAGCTCCAACACCCTTTCCTCCCGTTCCTTTCTGCTGCCGTACAAATGATGGACGTCCAGGGGCTCCGCGACGATATCGGATACGGTCATCCTGGGGTTCAGGGAGGAATAGGGGTCCTGAAATACCATGGTGGCCTTTTTGCGGAATTCCTTCAGGGACCGTGAATCTTTGATCTCCGTACCGTCATAAATCACCGTGCCGGCGGTGGGCTTGTACAGGTGAAGTATGGTGCGTCCCACGGTGGTCTTGCCGCATCCGGATTCGCCCACCAGGCCGAGGGTCTCGCCCCGGCGGATGGTAAAGGACACATCGTCCACCGCCTTCAGAGGGCGGGTGCGGAAAAAACCCATGTTGATGTCAAAGTATTCCTTCAGGCCGCGGACCTCAAGCAGATCCTGTTTTTTTGAAAGATTCACACTCATGCTTTATCCCCTTCCGGGGCCGCGCACGCCGCGGCGGATTCTTTGTAATTCATCCAGCAGGCGGAGATATGGTTTCCGCCCAGGTCCATAATCCCGGGCCGCTGAGTCAGGCAGATCTTCATGGCGTTTTCACAGCGGGGGGCAAAGGGACAGCCCTTGGGCATGTTCAGAAGATCGATGGGCGTGCCGGTAATGGGTTTGAGCCGCTGTCCGTTGTTTTCGTCCCGCGGAATGGAGCGCATCAGGCCCTTGGTGTACTCATGGGCCGGGGTGTAGAAGATCTCGTCGGCGGTTCCCCGTTCGCAGACAGCGCCGGCATACATGACGATTACCTCGTCGCACATCTGGGCCACCACGCCCAGGTCATGGGTGATCATGATGATGGCCATGCCGAGCTTTTTCTGCAGGTCCTGCATCAGTTCCAGGATCTGCGCCTGGATGGTCACGTCCAGGGCGGTGGTCGGTTCGTCGGCGATCAGGATATCCGGTTCGCAGGCCAGGGCCATGGCAATCATGACCCGCTGGCGCATACCGCCGGAAAGCTCGAACGGATACTGTTTCAGGCGCTTGAGAGGCTCGTTGACGTTGACCAGGGTCAGCATCTCCAGCGCTCTTTCCTTTGCTTCCTCCTTGTTCCTTCCGGTATGCAGGAGGATTGCTTCCTTCAGCTGGTGGCCGATGGTGTAGGTGGGGTTCAGCGAGGTCATCGGGTCCTGAAAAATAATGGAGATTCTGTTGCCGCGGACCTTGCGCATATGGCTTTCGTCGGCGCCGATCAGCTCCTGCCCGTCAAAGCGGATGCTGCCGCCGACGATTTTGCCGGTGGGGGCCAGGATCTGCATGATGGAATAGGCGGTCACCGATTTGCCGGAACCGGATTCGCCCACGATACCGAGCACGCGGCCGCGGTCCAGTTCAAAGGAAACGCCGTCCACCGCCTTGACCTCGCCGGCGTCGGTAAAAAAGGAGGTGTGCAGGTCTTTTACTTCAAGCAATGCCATAATCGATCATGGACCTTTCAGAGAATTCGGGATAATCAGGCGTTGAGCTTGGGATCGAAAGCGTCCCGCAGTCCGTCGCCGAACAGGTTCAGGGACAGCACCACCAGGCAGATGACCATCGCGGGGATAATCAGCCGGTAAGTGTAGGAGGTGATGCCGTTCAGGGCGTCCGACGCCAGGGAACCGAGAGAGGGCATCGGGGCGTTGACGCCCAGACCCAGGAAGGAAAGGAAGCTTTCGGTAAATATGGCGTTGGGGATCTGCAGGGCGGTGGAAATGATGATCACCGAGATGCAGTTGGGAAGAAGATGCTTGCGGATGATCCATCTGCCGCTGGCGCCGGTGGCCTGGGCGGACAGGACGTATTCCTGCTGCCTGAGAGAAAGAATCTGGCCGCGGATGAGGCGCGCCATGCTTACCCAGTAAAGCAGTCCGAAGACGATGAACATCGATATGATGTTGGAACCGATCTTTTCGAAAATGGTGTTTTCCACGGAAAGCGTTTTTCCAAGGACCACTGACAGAAGAATGATGACAAGCATGTCCGGCAGGGAATAAATGATATCCACAATCCGCATGATGATGATGTCCACCTTGCCGCCGAAATATCCGGCGACGGCGCCGATGGTCATTCCGATGATCAGCACGATGATGGAAGCAAAAAACCCGACGGCCAGGGAAATCCTGGTCCCGTAGACCACGCGGATGAAATAATCCCGTCCGTGGGCGTCGGTGCCGAAAATATGGGGGAAGACCTTTTCGCCCTTTTCGATGTTTTTAAGCTCTGTTTTTCCATAGGTGAAAGGCGCCAGGTTGTTGAAGGAACTGTCCGCCGGCTTCCCGGGCCGGACGCCCAGCATTTTATCGTAGGAATAGGGCCAGACGTAGGGAAGAATGATGCTGGACAGGGTGACGACGACGATGATGATCAGCGAAACGAGCGCCACCTTGTTGCGGACAAGGCGCTTGCATCCGTCACGGAAGAATGTGCTGGAAGGACGCATGCGGGAAATGTATTCTTTTTCCTCGGCCGTGGCGGGAAGGAACGCGTCCGGGTTCAGCTGCAGAGAGAAGGGCTTGCGAAGATCGATCATAGGGCTGCTGCCTCCGTCAGTCAAATTCGATGCGGGGATCCACGACCTTGTAAAGCAGGTCGCTTACAAGATTCATGATCACAATCAGGGAAGCGAGGAAAATGGTGGTCCCCATGATCATGGTGTAATCGCGGTTGGTGATGCTGGAAACGAACTGGCGGCCGATGCCCGGCACGGCAAAAATCTGTTCCACAACCATGGAGCCCGTTACGATGAAAGCCAGCATCGGACCGAAATAGGTGATGACCGGGATCAGGGAATTTTTTAAGGCGTGGCCGAAAATAATCTTCGGCCTGGACACGCCTTTGGAACGGGCTGTGCGGATGTAATCCTGGCCCAGCACGTCCAGCATCGAGGACCGGGTCAGCCGCGTAATGTAGCTCATCGGATACAGAGCCAGGGTGATGACGGGCAGCACCAGGCCGCCCCGGGCCGCGCCGTTGGCCGGGAGCCATCCCAGCTGTACGGAGAATAGAATCAGCAGAAGTGTGCCCATGATAAACGAGGGCATCGAAACGAAAGCCGTGGTAAAGACCATAATCAACTTGTCGACGAAGGTGTTGCGTCGGATGGCGGCGACCGCCCCCAGGACGATGCCGACGATGCCGGCGGAAAAAGCGGCGATAATTCCGAGCTTGGCGCTGGTCCGCATACCGTCATTGATAATATCGATCACCTGGCGGCCGCGCTGTTTGAGGGAAGGCCCGAAATCAAAACGGGTCACAATGTCTTTAAGGTAGGTTCCGTACTGTTCCATCAGGGGTTTGTCCAGGCCGTATTTGGCTTCCAGAGCGGCCTGCGCTTCTTTTGATATGGCTTTTTCACCCACAAAGGGCCCGCCGGGGACGGCGTGCATGACAAAAAAAGTCACCGTAATGACAATCCAAATCGTCACGATGGCAAGCAATACTCTTTTCAGGATATAGAACAACAATTTTGAACTCATAGACAAACCTCGCGTGTAACGGGGCGGCGGATAAACAAACGCCGCCTCTTTTTGCGGAGACGATACACCCGCGCGGGGGATCGAATCATGTTATTATACAATATCACAGGCCCGTTAAATACGACGAAAACGTATAATACAAAAAAAATACAAAAAAAAATGCCGAAGCTCCGGACCATACCCGGGACAGGGCAGGGAAAAGCTCACAGCAGGGTGAAGCTGTTTTTGTGATAGTCGATCACCCCTTCCGCCTTCATCCGGGAAAGTTCCCTGGACAGGGCGCTTCGATCGGTGCCGAGATAGGCGGCCATATCCGTGCGGTTAAAAGGAAGGACGACGGAACGCCCCTCCTTGTCGGCGAATGCCGTGAACAGGGCGGTCAGCTTATCCCTGAGGGTCAGCCGGGAAAGAATCTGGATGCGGGTATTCATCGAAAGAGCGCGCTCCGCGAGCATCGAAATAAACCGATTCTTCATTTCCAGACCGAATTCTGTTTCCGCTTCCCGCCGGAAAACTTCGGCCGAAAGCCACAGAACGCCGGAGGGCTTCTGGGCAACGATATATATCTCGGGCTCTTTCACTTTCAGGTAACAGAGGGATTCGCCGAAGGTCCCCCCGGAGGTGACGTTGGCCATAATCATGCGGTTGCCGTTGATATCGTCGGTCAGCACCTGGACGAGGCCGGAAAGCACCATGCCGAAGCGGGAAAGGGGCTCGCCGGCGCTGTGAACGAAGGCGCCGCGCGTGTAATCCGCTTTGGAAGCCTCAAGGAGGGCGAGCGCCCGGGCTGTCTGATCCCTGTCAAGCCCCCTGAACAGGCGGCATGAGGCGATTTCCGACGCGTAAGCCTGCGCGATTTGTTCCATGGACGGACCGGGACCTCCTTTTCGCAATGATCCTGAAACCGGCTTTTATCCCGAACTCCGGCCGTTTTGCCTGACGAACGGGCCGGGCAGGATGCGAAATTATCCTATCACGGACCGCGCGGGAACTCAAGCCCCTTTGCTTTTGAGCGTGATGTCCGGCTTCGGCTGTTCGCGAAAGCGGGGCCGTATTGACTTTGAAGACGCGTCAGTTATAATTGAAGCACAAGTGGAAGGAGGCGCGGCGAAAATGCCGGAGGATAAAAGGTACGCTTCCATCGATTTGAAATCCTTTTACGCGTCGGTGGAATGTGTGGAGCGGGGGCTGGATCCGCTGACCGCGAACCTGGTGGTCGCCGACGAGAGCCGTACCGAAAAAACCATATGCCTCGCGGTGTCTCCCTCAATGAAGGCCCTCGGCCTGGGCGGCCGCTGCCGGCTTTTTGAGGTAACGCAAAAGGTGCACGAAGAGGAAATGCGTACCGGGAAAAAGGTGGATTACATCATTGCCCCTCCCAGAATGCGCAAATACATCGAATACAGCGCCCGTATTTATGAAAAGGTTTATCTGAAGTACCTGTCCGGGGATGACATGCACGTTTACTCCGTCGACGAGGTCATGGCCGACCTGACAGGCTACCTGAAAATGTACTCAATGACCGCGAGGGAACTGACCGCCGCGCTGATCCGGGCGGTGTATGACGAAACGGGGATTACCGCCACGGCCGGGATCGGGACCAACCTGTATCTGAGCAAGGTGGCGATGGATATCCTGGCCAAGCATGAGGAGCCGGATGAAAACGGGGTGCGCATCGCCGAGCTTGACGAGCGGGCTTACCGGGAAAAGTTGTGGGGCCATCAGCCCATCACCGATTTCTGGCGGGTGGGGCCGGGCACGGCGCGAAAACTGGAAAAGCGGGGCATCCGCACGATGGGGGATATCTGCCGCAGAAGCCTGTACAATGAAGAATCGCTGTTTGCCGATTTCGGCGTGGACGCCGAATTGCTGATCGATCATGCCTGGGGACAGGAAAGCTGCACCATGGCGGACATAAAAAAATACCGTCCCGAGGACAGGAGTCTGTCGGTGGGGCAGGTACTTCCCGGTCCCTATGACGCCGGGAAAGGACGTCTCGTGGTGTGGGAGATGGCGGAAAGGCTGTCGTATGAACTGCTTTCCGGCGGACTAGTATGCGGCAGCGTCGGCGTGACCATCGGATATGACAGAGAGGGGATTCCCGAAAACTGGGACGGGCCCATGGAAAGGGACCGCTACGGACGCCTTGCGCCGGCCATGACCCATGCTTCCGCTCCCGTTACGGACCTGGGCGGCGCGCCGGTTCGCTCCAATTCCGCAAGAAAGCTGACCGACGCCGCGATGAGAGCCTACGACCGCGCGATCCGCGGCGAGCTGAAGGTAAGGCGCTTTTTCGTCGTGTTCGACCGGGTTGGCAAGCCGGACGCGGAGGAAACCGAAATCCGGCAGATGGACCTGTTTACGCCGGCCGAGGAACTGGAAAGGGAAAAGGAAACGGACGGCAGGGAAGAAAAAATGAACAGGGCGGTTATCGGACTCAGGTCCCGGTTCGGCCCGAACGCCGTTCTTCGCGGCAAAAACCTGATGGAAGGGGCCACCGGCGCCGAGCGAAGCCTGCAGATCGGCGGGCACCGGGGCGGGGAGGATGAATAAAATGGGCGGATACGACGATATCATCGGCCTTGAACGGCCCAAATCCTCCCGTCCCCGCATGCCCCGAGCCGACAGGGCGAAGCAGTTTATGCCCTTTGCGTCCCTGAGGGGCTTTGGCGACGAGATCCATGAGAGAGAAGAGGTCCGCGAAGAAAAGCGGACCCCCGGGGAGGACGAGGCCGCGGAAAAAAACGCGCGGGTAAACGAACTCGCGCGCGTTATATCGTCCCGGCCCGCCGTGCGGGTCCTTCTGTTTGTCCCGAGGCAGGCGGGAAGCGCGGAGGGGAAAACCGTGACGCTGACCGGGACCGCGTCGGGATACGATCCCGTGGAGCGGACGGTGCGCCTTTCCGGGAAAAAGATCAGCCTGGACGATGTTTACAGCCTGGAGATTCTCCGGAAAGATAAAGGCGGATCGGAGGTATAATAATTTATTAAGATAATAAAATAATAAGATTATTTCGCCGGATCCGGACCCCGGTTCTCTTCAAAATGGAAAAGGAGGGGGACGGCGTCATTTTTGCAGTCCCTGAGGTACATGAGCTGATACCGGATCAGCCTGTTGTCGGGCAGGTCAAACCGGACCAGGCCCTGGCCGTAGACCGAAAGGATAAAGCCGGGGACCATGGCCGCGCCGCGGCGGGCCCGGACCATCATCAACTGGGCGTTGACGGAATTGGTCTGGGATATGTTGCCGGGAACAAAGCCGAATTCGTCCATGAACAGGATATTCAGCATCTGAAGAGAGGACGGGCCGTCGATTTCACAGTTAGTGATCAGACATTCGCCGCGGAGCATTTTCCTGACGTCGCCGTCGTATTTTTTTGCTACCTCCGGATGGGCCACGATATAATTGGGCGATGAAAAAAGGGTTCTGGAAATCAGGTAATTATGCGGAAAGGCGTCTTCGCACAGCCTGTCGCAGATAATAATATCCACCTCGCCCGTTTTCAGCTTTTCGGTCAGGGCGGAATAGGGATACTGCAGGATATCCAGCCGTATTTCCGGATGGACGGCGAGAAAACGGGAAATGAAGCCCTCGGTGGAGCAGTATTCGTACATGCCCACGCCCACCTTCAGCCTGGCCCGGTATCCCTGGGCCAGGGTGTGCAGGTGATTCAGTGTTTCGTCATAGGTCCTGAGCATGGACTTGACCCGGGCGTAATAATACGCGCCGGCCTCGGTCAGGGTCACCTGCCGCTGGCTGCGCTCGAAAAGCCGGACCTTCAGCCTTTCCTCCAGGGAGGAAATGTACTGGCTGACGGCAGTCTGGGATACGTCATACTGGGCGGCCGTCTGCGTAAAGGACAGGCATTCGGCCAGGGTAACGAAATACCGGATTTTGCGGTTGATCATCATGACCTCCGGCGGGTGGATTCAGCGGGATTTTCACAGGCAGGAAACAGTATTTGCTGACTGGCGGATGTCTCATGAAAAACAGGCCGGCACAAAAAGAAGGCGGGTCAGGAGGCGCGCCACCTGTCCGGAATGTCCGGGCAGGCGGCGCGCTTTTTTGACGCACGGAGCTGAACAAAACAGCCGCAAAGGGCGCAGGTGCCGCTGTACAGATGGTCACAATGCCGGCAAATATCCAGACGTCGGTTTATTTCTTCCTCTTCCGACCGTTCATTCATGGGGATCGACGCTGTCAGGCGCTGAAGGAGCGCCGCGATATCGGTTCCGTTTTCCATGTCCTCCAGCATGCATTTCCGGCACATCGGAAGGCGGGAGGACCATTCGGACAGCTCCTTCAGATCCATTACGCCGTCCTTCATACCCGAATCCTGAGCGCCGCCACGGAGCAGGCGGGCAGTGTCAGGCTGACAGCGCCGTCGGAAAGGGCGATTCCGTTCAGAGGACGAACTTCAAGGATGGAACAGCCGAAATCATTGAAGCTGTTCATGGGGCCCGTCAGCACCATGCCGCTGCATTCGGCGGCGCGGACGCCTTCCGTCTGCACCCGGACCGGAGCGGCTGCGGAAAGATTGGCGAGCGTAAGAGTAAGGAACCCGTCTTTTTCGGAGGCCGAGGCTGTCACCTGAGGCTGGCCGTATTCGCCTTCGCATACGCTTTCGGATTCCACCCTGCATTCCACTGCCCGGGCGTCCATGTGATCCCTGTAAAGATCAAACACATGGTAAGTGGGCGTCAGAACCATCCTGTCCCCTTCCGTAAGGATAACAGACTGAAGTACGTTGACGGTCTGGGCCAGGTTGGCCATTTTGACCCGGTCGCAGTGACGGTTGAAGATGTTCAGGGTGATGGCTGCCACCATCGCGTCGCGCATGGTATTCTGCTGATACAGGAAACCGGGATTGGTCCCTTCTTCAACGTCATACCAGGTGCCCCATTCGTCCACGATCAGCCCCACCTTTTTGTCGGGATCATACCGGTCCATGACGGCGCTGTGGCGGGTGACCAACTCGTCCATTTTGGAGGCGCGGTAAAGGGTGCGGTAATATTCCTCCTCGGTGAACCGGGTGGCCGAGCCCTTGGAGGTCTGCCAGTCGCCGCAGAGGGTGTAGTAATGAAGGCTGAGTCCGTCCATCTGTTTTCCGGCCCGCTCCATCAGCACCCGGGTCCATTCGTAATCGTCGGAGTTGGGGCCGCAGGCAATCTTATACAGCTTGTTTTTGCCGTACTGACGGCAGAAGGTGGCATAGCGGCGGTATTCGTCGGCGTAGTATTCGGGCCGCATGTTTCCTCCGCAGCCCCAGCTTTCGTTCCCGACGCAGAAATATTTCACGTTCCAGGCGTCCTGCCTTCCGTTGGCGCGGCGGCGGCGCACAACCGTGGAATCGCCGTCACTGTTGAGGTATTCAACCCATTCCGCCATTTCGCGGACGGTGCCGCTGCCGACGTTGCCGTTGATATACGGCTCGCAGCCGATCTGGGCGCAAAGCTCCAGAAATTCGTGGGTTCCGAAGGAATTGTCCTCCACCACGCCGCCCCAGTTGGTGTTCACCATGCGTTTGCGGTTTTCCAAAGGACCGATGCCGTCTTCCCAGTGGTACTCGTCGGCAAAGCAGCCGCCGGGCCAGCGGAGTACGGGGACGCCGAGCTTCTTCAGCGCATCCACAACGTCCGCGCGCATGCCGTTTTTGTTGGGAATGGGGCTGTCCTTCCCGACAAAGAGCCCCTGATAGATGCAGCGGCCCAGATGCTCGGAAAAGTGACCGTAGATGTTTTTGCTTACGGTGCCGGCGCTTTGGGACGGATCCAGAATGATCTTGGCCATAATCGACGCCTCCTGAAAATGTTGATGTGTTTCCGATGAGAAAATCATACCATAAATCGCTCCGCGGCGCTACATAAAACGTAAAACAAAAATCATGCGGCGACCTGCGTGAGACATATGACAATCAGCAGTACGCTGATGACGATGGACAGGGAATTGACGGCGCTGCTGAGCTCATGATCGCCCTTCATCTGCTCCGTGAAGGCGGGCGCCGCCGAGGCGATGGGCCCGAGGAACAGGATGGCAAGGGCCTGCCTCAGGGAAAACGGCAGGGGCAGG
Source organism: uncultured Eubacteriales bacterium (assembly GCA_902789365.1). Classification (GTDB taxonomy): domain Bacteria; phylum Bacillota; class Clostridia; order Christensenellales; family Aristaeellaceae; genus RUG756. Next base: position 78,082 of record CADANQ010000004.1, on the reverse strand, counting down.
ACGAACCAGGACAAAAGGGAAAGCCCGACGCCGAGGGAAAAACGGACCGAAAGGATCTTCGCCATCAGCCCGATTTTTTCCCTGTCCGGGGTGATGTTGAAGCCGACGCCCAGCATCAGCATGGCCAGAAAAGCGTTGGCGTTCCCGACGATGCCCGTAAATTCCGCAACAGGCCAGGGAAGACTCAGCCTGAAGGCGCAGAGGAGGGTCATCAGGATGTAGGTGATGAAAGGGACGGACTTTGACAGGGCGGAGAAGACGGGGCGCATGTCGATGCGTTTTTCACCTCGGCTGACGGCGAGCGCCAGGCCGTAAGCCCCGCCGAGGCAGAAAAAGCTGTTGCCCACGTCGAACAGGCTGACGGCCATGACCGCTTCGGCCCCCAGGAAGCTCTGGGCGAAGGGAAGCACAAAATTACCGATGTTGACGCCGGTGGTGTTCAGCACAGCAAAAGCCCGGACGCCGGGGGAAGACTTCCTGCCGAAGAAAAAGGCAAGGGCCGCCAGGGAGAGGCCGAAGCCAAAGCCGAAAAGCGTCATGGTGAGCATGGCGGCGTCAAGACGCTTTCCGTTGAAGCTGTTGACGATGGAGCACGTCAGCGTGATGCGGATGACGATTTTGCTGAGGACCGCAAAATCTTCTTTCCTGAAATAATTCACACGGCGAAGCACATGGCCCAGAAGGATAATCGCGCAGAAGCAGCCGGCGCGTACAAGAATCTGTGACATAACAAAACTCCGATTACAAAATGACGAATAAAGTATATGGATACGGGAAGAGGATGTCAACAGGAAAGGAAGACGGCAAAAACGCGGAAAAACGGCGCGGAAAGACGATAAAAAAACTTTTCAATTCGGCGATAATGACGTATAGTATTTGGGATTGCACTCCTTTCACCCGCGGAGGTGAAAGAATCGGAGGTAAGGGATGAGCTTGGGCAGGAAACCGGAGCTGCTTTGCCCGGCCAGGGATCCGGAGGCCCTGAGGGCTGCCGTCGATTACGGAGCCGACGCGGTGTATATCGGCGGCGAAGCTTTCAGCCTCAGGTCCAAAGCGACGAATTTCACCCTTGACCAGATGGCGGAAGGGTGCGCCTATGCCCATAAATACGGCAGGCGGATCCATGTTGCGGCCAATATTCTTGCTCACGAAGCGGATATCGAAAAAGCCGCGGATTATTTCAGGGAACTGAACGGTCTGGATATCGACGCCGTACTGGTCGCGGATCCCGGGATGTTCATGCTCTGCAGGGAATACTGTCCGGGCAAGGAGATTCATATCTCCACCCAGGCGTCCCTGACCAACAGCCTTTCCTTTGATTTCTGGCATCGGCAGGGCGCCAAAAGGGTGGTCTGCGCAAGAGAACTCAGTCTGGAAGAAATAGCTTCGATCAGAAAGAAAACAGACCCCGGTCTTGAAATAGAAACGTTTGTACATGGCAGCATGTGCGTAAGCTACAGCGGAAGGTGTCTTCTGTCCAATTATTTCGCCGGAAGGGACGCCAACCGGGGGGAATGCAGCCACCCCTGCCGTTGGAAATACGCCGTGGCGGAAGAGACCCGGCCGGGTCAGTATCTGCCTCTTGAGGAAAACGACCGGGGAACCTTTATCTTCGATGCCGGGGATATGTGCATGATTCACCGGCTGAAAGACCTGTGCCTTGCCGGCGTCGACAGTCTGAAGATCGAAGGACGGATGAAAACCCCCCTTTATGTCGCCACCGTCGCAAGGGCTTACCGGCTTGCGCTGGACGATCTTTTTGAGGACGAGGAAAAATACTTTTCGAATATTCCTGAATACCTTCGGGAGATCAAAAAATGCACCTACAGGCCCTTCAATACCGGTTTCTATTACGGCAGACCGGGAAACGAGGGGATGAATCCGGCGGCGGGGGATTACCTGTCCGGGGCCGTATGGATCGGCATCGTGGAAAAGGTCCGGGGCCCGAAAGCGTCGTTTATACAGCGAAACCGGTTTTTTGTCGGGGAAGAGATTGAGGTCATGAAAAGGGACGGAAGGAACATTCCCCTGACGGTGGCGGAGATCCGTGTGGGCGACGGCCCCCCCGTGACAAACGCGCCGCGTCCCCTGGAAGATCTGCGGGTCAGCTTTAATACGGCGGACGGAAAAGACGCTGAAGGGGTCCTTGAGCCGGGAGATATCCTGAGAAGAATTGACAGGTAACGGAAAGGCGAAGGCAATGTACAAATTCATGTCAAGCCGGGAAGCGGCGGAACTGGTGCAAAACGGCGAGGTCATCTGCGTCAATTCCTTTGTGGGAATCGAAAACCCGGTGGAGCTCCACGAAGCCATTTATCAACGATTTCACGAAACGGGAGAGCCGAATAATCTTACGCTGATCTCCAGCGCCGGCTTCGGCGTATGGGACGAGAACCGCAACGCCGAGGGCTACATCCGCGAAGGCGCGGTATCAAAGCTGATCTGCGGTCATTTCGGCGCCATGCCCTCCACCAAGCACCTTGTCCTTGAAGACCGTTTTGAGGCCTATAACCTGCCCCTCGGGTGCATCAGCCATGCCATTCGCGCCCAGGCGGGCGGCCTTCCCGGCGCGCTGAGCAAGGTGGGTCTGGATATTTTTGTCGATCCACGGCGCGAAGGGCCGGGCATCAACAGCATATCCCGCGACGACAGCCTGGTAAAGCCGGTGACCGTGGACGGCGAGGAATTCCTGTATTACCAGCTGCCGAAGATCACCATGGTGCTTATCAAGGGCACCGTGGCCGACCGCTACGGCAATATCTCCTTTGACGATATGTATATGTCCGGCGACGCGCTTTCCATCTGCCAGGCCGTCAAGGCCAACCACGGCAAGGTGATCGTCCAGGTGGACCGGCTGGTGGGCACGCCCTCCCGCCCCAGGAACACGATTATCCCGGGATGCCTTGTGGACGTGATCGTGGTGACCGAGCCGGAGCCCCGGCCCGTGGCGTTTAAGGCGCTGACCGGTTCGTTTGAGATTCCCTATGAGGAATGGAAGGGCTGGCAGGAGATGATCGACGATCTTTCCGGCGCCAAGACCAAAGCCAGTCCCGCCTATAACACCATTGGCCGCCGGGCCGCGAAGGAACTGAAAGAGGGCGACATCGTCAACATCGGCATCGGCATACCCGAAACCGTCAGCCGCTACGCCAGGAAATACGGCACCCTGGAAAAAATCACGATGACCGTGGAATCCGGCGGCATTGGCGGATTTCCGGCGTCGGGAACGGTATTCGGCGCGATGATCGGCGCGGCATCGGTGTACGATATGGGCAACCAGTTCGACCTGTACAATTCCGGCGGGCTCAACATCTGCTTCATGGGCGCCTTTGAGGTGGACCGGGAGGGCAATGTCAACGCCCACCGGGGCGCCGATACCTATCCCGGCATCGGCGGCTTTGCGAATATCACGGCCCGGACGCCCACGGTGGTTTTCTGCCTGACCTTCAACACCCGCGGGCTGGAAATGGAAAGGAAAAAGGACGAGGTCACGATCCTGCGCAACGGGGATATCCCCAAGTTTGTGGACAAGGTCCGCTCGGTCAGCTTTTCCGCTTCCCGGGCGGTCAAAAACGGCCAGAGGGTGATGTACGTTACCGAAAGGTGCGTATTCGTCCTGACGGAAAAGGGCCTGATGCTCTCGGAGGTCTATCCGGGGGTGGACATCCGGCGGGATATTCTGGATCTGCTTCCGTTCCCTGTGGAGATCAGCGACGCGCTGAAAGCGGAGGAGAGGTGATTCATGACACGGACTGTCGACATGACGTCGGGCAAGCCCCTGAAGCTGATTGTCCGCTTTGCTTATCCCGCCGCGGCGGGAAGTCTTCTGCAGCAATTGTATTCCCTTTGCGACCTGATCATCCTCGGCCGCTCCGGGGGTGTGGCGGCGCTTGCGGCAGTCTCTTCCTCCGGGTGGCTGGATTATATGTGCCTGGGCACCGTCATCAACCTGACCATGGGCTTTGGCATCCGTATGAGCCATTTCTTTGGCGCGGGGGACAAAAAAGGCCTGAAAAAGACCGTTGCCCAGAGCGTCGTCCTCAGCGTCATTCTTTCGCTGGCGCTTTTGATCCTGAGTCAGGCGCTGCTGAGGCCCTGTCTTCTGCTTTTGAACACCCCTGGGGAGACCTTTGCCCTGACGGAAGGTTACCTGAGGATCATTTTCGGGGGAATCCCGCTGTCCATGGCCTACAACCTGGCGGCGGCCTGCCTGAGGGCCGCGGGTGATTCCCGGACGCCGCTGTACGCGGTGATCGCGGCCTCGGTGTGCAACCTGTGCCTGGACCTTTTGTTTGTGGCGGCGCTGCGCTTCGGGCCGGCCGGGGCCGCCGCGGCGACAGTCGTATCCCAGGGAATCAGCGCGGCCGTATGCCTGAGGGCATGGATGGGCGTGCCCGGGATGCGCGTTTCCCGGGCGGACATGAAAAAAGACCCGGGGGAAATGAAAAAACTCCTGTCCCTGGGACTGCCCTCCGCCTTTGAGGTCTGGGTCATTTCCTTCGGCGGATTGATCGTAAACGGCGCCGTAAACGCCCGGGGATATATTTTCATGGCCGGATACAACGCCCCGGGCCGCCTGCAGGCCCTGATGGAATCGGTCGGGAACGCGGTGGGCGGCGCGGTCGGAACTTTTACCGGGCAGAATTACGGGGCCGGCAGGATGGACCGCGTACGGGAAGGCGTCGGGAAAAGCGCGCTGACGTCGGTCGGCCTCGCCCTGGCCATGGCCGCGGTCATGCTGGCCGCCGGGAAACCGCTGATCCGATTTTTCATGGTGGACGCGGAGACTTTGGTGGAAGAAGTCGTGACGGTGGGCTATCGTTTCGTCATTGTGATGAGCGCGGCGCTTGTCTCTTTGTATCTGCTTTTCGTTTACCGCAGCGCCCTGAAGGGGCTTGGTAAGGTCAGGGCGTCCTTTGCATCCAGCGTCATCGAATTCGCGATGAGGGTGTCCTGCGTTTTTCTGCTTCCCGGCCTGATGGGCGAGTGGGGACTGTACATTGCCGAGGTCATGGCCTGGTTCGGCGCGTATGTCTTGCTGTATCTCGCTTACCGTAAAAACATAAAAAGGATGAGGGCGCCATGAAAAACAGATACCGGACGCTGATACTGATCCTGTCGGATCTTCTTTTGTGCGCGATGTGTATCGGCAGTTTTCTGGCGATGGCCCTGGCCAGGGACGCGGAAGGCCGTCTGACGGACACGGGAATCAGGAGCCTGAAATATTTTACCGTGGATTCCAATATCCTCTGCGGAATCGCCGCTCTTGCCGAGGCGGTGTTCCTTGTCCCGGTCTTCCTGGGGAGGAGGGACGGCACGCCCGTATGGGTAAGATGGCTCCGCCTGGCGGGGACCTCCGCTGTCGCCATGACCTTCTTTGTCGTCATGACCTTCCTCGGGCCGACGATGGGTTACCGGTACATGTTCGTCGGGGCCAGCCTGTACATGCATCTTCTGTCCCCGGTCCTGGCTGTCGCGACCTTCCTGCTCTTCCGGCGCGCCGGGGGCCTTGACAAAAAACGCTTTTACGTGGGAAGCGTTCCGCTGGCGCTGTACGCCGTGTACTATATGTACGGGGTCATCACCGCGGGCCGGAAGATGGACTGGTATGGACTGGCCGCCTGGGGACCGGTGTGGTTCGCGCCGGTGTTCGCCGCAATCATCCTTGTCAGCTGCGGGATTTCTTTCCTGCTGGTTCGCTTCGGCGGCGCCGGAAAAGCTCATTCCGCGTAAAGGCTGTTCAGCGCTTCCAGGACGGCGTTGACCGTCGCCGTGGCGCCGGTGATGCCGTCGATGTCTTCCCCCGGGACGAAGGGTCCCTTCTTTCCGATGAAACGGTCGGTGAAGGCGACCTCTTCGGCGTGCCGGCCGCGGTCCTTGTCCTCGCAGGAGGCGTCGACGCTTATTTTCAGAATGCTGCCGTCCCGGCCGAGGGTAACCGTAACAAACACATAGTCGTTATAACCCAGGGCATGGACGGTGTATTCGCCGGACATGTCCTTTTCCTCGGCCGCCGGGGCGGAAACGGAAGCCGGGGAAGAGCCGTACTCCCCGCTCTCCGGGTCGAACTCCGCAAGGTCATCCCTGAAAAACAGGACCGAACCGTCGGTCGATATGATGCGCCAGCCGTTTCTCGCGTCGCGGACGTCGGCGCATCCATTTCGGAAAGCGCAGGCTTCAAGATAGCGGAGGGGGATTTTTACATTCCCGGAAAAGTCGATATACCCCCAGAGCCCGCCCTTCAGCACTGGAAAAAGACCGTCGCCGCTCATACCGATTTCATCCCATAGGGGCTCCGCGAGCACCTGCCCGTTCCGGTCCATCAGTCCCCACAGGCCGCTTTCCATATCCCGGAAGGCAAACGCGATATCGCCTGTCTCCGCAATATCAAGGCAGGGCGGGGAAAGCAGGGCGTATTCCGAGGCCGACGCCAGCAGGGCGGGGCCGTTGGCGCCGGCGTATAGGATCAGCCTGTCCGTACCGGAGAGAAGGATACGGCTGTAGGAACAGGGATACAGGACGCGGGCGTATTCGGTCACGACGCCGTAGAGCGCGGCGCCGTCCCATTCCTGCCCTGTCAGGAAAAGCCCGTCCGAAAGCACGGTCAGGCTCGTCCACCGGGGAGCGACGCATATCGGGTCGCTTTCTTCCGGAAAGGTGACGAACCCCCAGACCCCGTGAAAGAGGAATCCGGCCGTCCGGTCGGTCAGGCGCGTCATGTCTGCGTGCTCCGATATGGACAGCGCCTCGATATAGGGCAGGGCGGTGTCGGGGTCGTCAAAAGCGCGGTAAGCTTCCAGCGCCTCGCCGTATCTGCCTTCGCGGACCAGATTTCCCGCCGCGGCCCACGGGTCGTCCTCTTCACAGCTCGCCGCCGCGGACAGGACAAGAAACGCAAGAAATGTAAACAGAAAAAGCGTTTTTTTCATCGGTTCAGCCTCCTGTCAGCAATATCATACATTACGAAAAGCCCTTTGTCACGTCCATGAAAAATGAAACGAAAAAAAACGGCGAAAAGCTTTGTTTCGAGGGCTTCCGCGCCCGCCAAATAAACCCTTCCCGGGCGTCAATTGTCTTGACGGAGGGTGGTAAAAATGATAAACTCTTTGCATAACAACTGCATGATCGCTCCTAACCGACAGCAAAGGAGAAAGCCATGGATCAGAGCAAATGGAACGCTGAATTTGCCGGCCGTTTTTTCCGTCATGAACGTGAAATGAAATGGTTGTACGCCGAGTTGTACCATAACGACCAGAATGCCTGGGATTATTTTGTCGACATGCTCTTCAGCGCATATCAGGCGCGGAGCGAGGAACTGAAGGAACTGGACCGTCTCAGGGACGGGGATCCGGAATGGTACCGCCGGAGGACCCTGATGGGCTACCAGCTTTACGTCAAGTCCTTTGCGGGAACAATCAGGGGCGTTGAAAAGAAGCTGGATTACCTTTCAGGGCTCGGGGTCACCTGTCTCCACCTGATGCCGCTTCTGGAAAGCCCCGAGGGCCGCAGCGACGGCGGGTACGCCGTCAGCGATTACAGGAAGGTGCAAAAGGACCTGGGGACCATGGAGGACCTGGAGCACCTGGCGGGCAATTGCCGTGACCGGGGGATGTCCCTGTGCCTTGACTTTGTGATGAACCACACCAGCGAGGACCACGAATGGGCCCGGCGCGCAAAGAACGGGGACAGGGCATACCAGAGCCGCTATTTCTTCTATGACGGATGGGATATTCCCAACGCCTACGAGCAGACCATGCCGCAGGTGTTCCCGACCACGGCGCCGGGAAATTTCACCTGGTGTCCGGAGGTCGGCAAGGTGGTTATGACCACCTTCTATTCCTATCAGTGGGACCTGAACTACGCCAATCCCGTGGTCTTTAACGACATGACCGACAACCTGCTCTTCCTGTGCAACCGCGGCATCGACATTATTCGCCTGGACGCGGTCCCGTATATCTGGAAGGCGCTCGGCACCAACTGCCGCAACCTGAAGCAGGTCTATTCCCTGGTCAGGATCATGCGCATGGCCTGCGAGATCGTCTGTCCCGCGGTGCTTCTGCTGGGCGAGGTGGTCATGGACCCGGTCTGGGTCACGCCTTATTTCGGTACGCAGGATCGCCCGGGCTGCCATATGCTTTATAATGTGACCACCATGTGCACGCTGTGGCACACGGTGGCCACGACCGACGTCCGCCTTTTGCGGCACCAGATGTCCCGTGTTTTTTCGCTGCCCAGGCAGAACACCTTCCTCAACTATATCCGCTGCCACGACGATATCGGCTGGGGTCTGGATTACGGCTTCCTCGGCTGCTACAGCTGGCAGGAGGTTCCCCATAAGCGCTACCTGAACGACTATTTCACCGGCAAATGGCCGGGCAGTTTCTCCAGGGGCGAACTGTACAACGACGATCCCCGCCTGGGCGACGCGCGGCTTTGCGGTACGGCGGCGTCCCTTTGCGGTCTCACCGGCGCAAAGGAAGCCGGGGACGAGGCCGCGCAGGAAAGGGCGATTACCCTGGACAGGATGCTCCACGCCTTTATCTTCGGCCTGAGCGGCCTGCCGGTCATCTATTACGGGGATGAGATCGCGGCGGAGAACGACGAAAGCTATCACGGCGATCCCGCGAAGAAGGCCGACAGCCGCTACCTGCATCGCGGGGACATGGATTGGGAGAAGGCGAAGCTGCATAAAAAAGCCCGCAGCCCGGAGGGAAGGATGTTCTCCGCGATCCGCAGGATGCAGGAGATACGCATTGAATACGACGTGTTTTCCCCGGATGCGGTTCTGGAGCTTTACGAAACCAGGAGCGACCGGGTCTTTGGAATGACCCGCGTCTATGGGGACCAAACGCTGGTGGCCCTTTACAATTTCGGCAGGGAAAACGAGACCGTGGTTTTGAAAAACGCCGGCAAATACCTGGATCTCACGACGGGTCATGAAAAGGACCTGAAGAAGGTCCGGCTGCTGCCGGGGGATTATGTATGGCTGCTGACGCGGGAAGACTGGCTGGAAGCGCCCCGGCCGGAGGTCCCGTCAATTGCCGAAAAACCCCAAAAAGCAAGCGATGCTGAGGTTTGAGTATGAGGATATCGGATCTTCTTGGCGACGGACGGGTTCACCTGAGCTGCGAGGTTTTCCCGCCAAAGCGTTTTGACGGCATTGCCGGTGCGTGTGAGACGGCCCGGCAGATCGCCCGCCTGGGCCCGGCGTATATGTCGGTCACCTGCGGCGCGGGGGGCACCACCCCCGGATATACCCTGGCCGTGGCAAGGGCCGTGGCCGAATGCGGCGTGGAGCCCCTCTGCCATATCACCTGCGTGCAGGCGGACAGAAAGCATGTGACGGAGATCCTTGACAACATGCGTGCCTCAGGCATGAGCAACGTCCTGGCCCTGAGGGGAGATTTGCCGCTTGAGGGGGAGCGCTGCCATGATTTCGAGCACGCGTCGGACCTGGCCGCCTTCATCCGCGAACGGGGGGATTTCTGCGTCGGCGGAGCGTGTTACCCCGAAAAGCACCCGGAAAGCGTTTCCAGGGACGAAGACATGGACATGCTCAAACGCAAGGTGGACTCGGGCGTGGACTTTTTGACCACCCAGATGTTCTTTGACAACGCGCTGTTCTACAATTTCCTTTACAGGATGCTCAAGGCGGGCATCCGCGTGCCTGTCTGTGCCGGGATCATGCCCATCACCAACGCGAAGCAGGCGGAGCGGGCCGTCAAGCTGTCCGGTTCCATCATGCCCCCGAAATTCGCGGCTATCGCCGACCGTTTCGGCCGGGATCCGGAGTCCATGGCCCAGGCCGGCATCGCTTTCGCAACGGGGCAGATCGTGGATCTGATTGCCAACGGTATCACCAATATTCACCTGTATACCATGAACAAACCCGAGGTGACGCGGGCGATTATCGGCAACCTGTCATCGATTATAGCCCCCGGCTGAACCGGGAGGGAGGAGATTTTGTATGATAATCTATGTCAACGCCGCCGCGGGGCGGGACGGCTGCGGGACCAGGGAAAGGCCGTACCGGCGCATCAATGACGCGGCAAGGGTGGCGATGCCCGGGGACGAAGTCGTCGTGGCGCCGGGCGTATACCGTGAATACGTGGATCCCGTCAACGGCGGGGAGGACGACAGACGGATCGTTTACCGCAGCGAAAAGCCTCTCGGGGCGGTGATCACGGGCGCAGAGCGTGTCTGCGACTGGGAAAACCTGCGCGGCTCCCTCTGGCGGGTCAGAATTCCGAATTCGGTTTTCGGATCCTACAATCCTTACACCACTTATGTTTACGGCGACTGGTATTTTGCCGGCCGCACCAAACATACGGGATGCGTCTACCTCAACGACCGCATGCTCTATGAAGCCGCGTCGATTGAGGAATGTGAAAAAGGCCTGGTGTATCCCTGCTCCTGGGTGCCGGAAGAATCCGTGTATAAATGGTATTCCGAGCAGGACGGGGATTTTACGGTGATTTACGCCAATTTCCGGGAGGCGGATCCCAACCGTGAAAACGTGGAGATCAACGTCCGCCGCGAATGCTTCTTCCCGTCGAAGACGGGGCGGAACTGCATCACCGTTTCCGGGTTCGTCATCTGCAAGGCGGCCACCACCTGGGCGCCTCCCGCGGCGTTCCAGGATGGCATGATCGGTCCCCACTGGTCCAGGGGCTGGATCATTGAGGACTGCGAGATTTACGGCAGCAAATGCGCCGGGATTTCTCTCGGCAAGTACCTGGACCCCGACAACGACCATTACTTTACCTTCAAGCATGTGAAAAGCCCCACGCAGATGGAGAGGGACGCGGTCTGCAGGGGCCAGTTCCACGGCTGGACCCGCTCGCGCATCGGCAGCCACGTCATCCGCCGCAACAACATCCACCACTGCGAGCAGGGCGGCATCATCGGAAGGATGGGCGGCGTATTTTCCGTGATCGAGGACAACCACATCCATCATATCAACAACATGATGGAGCTGGGCGGCGCCGAGATTTCAGGCATCAAGATGCACGCGGCCATCGACGTGGTGATGCGGCGCAACCACATCCACCACTGCACCATGGGCATCTGGTGCGACTGGGAGGCGCAGGGCACCAGGATATCCCAGAACCTCCTGCACGACAACCAGCGCCCGCCCTTTGCCGAAATCCTGAAGGGCGGCATGATGAGCCAGGATATTTTTGTGGAGGTCTCCCACGGGCCGACCCTGATCGATAACAATATCCTGCTTTCCGAGGCGTCCGTGCGTCTTTCAAGCCAGGGCGTCGCCATGGTCCACAACCTGATCTGCGGTTCCTTCACGGCGGTGGGCGGGGGGACAGGTACCCGGTACACGCCCTACCATATGCCCCACAACACCGAAGTGATGGGCTTTATGACCTTCCTGCACGGGGACGACCGCTTCTATAACAACATCTTTGTGCAGAAATGGTCCGCCGGGGATGTCACCGTCCTTTCGGACAGCGATTCTTCCCAGTCGTTCAGCGAAAACCGCGAGTGCGGCACCCATGTGATGGACGGCTATCCCACCTGGGAGGAATGGATCGCCATGTTTGACATGGACAACGACACGCCCAATATGCGGGGCCTTGCGCCGGCGCATGAAAGCAAGCTGCCTGTCTGGTGCGCGGGCAACGTTTATCTGGGAGGAGCGAAGCACTGGGAAAAGGAAAAGGACTTCTTCAGCGACGGCAAATCCGAGGTGCGTGTGGAGCTGACCTGGAAGGACGGGAAGCCCTTCCTGGACACCAATGTCTGCGCCCTGATCGGCGCTTACCGCGCCGGACTGGTCACATCCGACGTGCTCGGGAAGGCCTTTGAGCCCGAAGAGCGTTTTGAGAACAGCGACGGCACCGGCATCGTGTTCGACAGCGACTATTTCGGAAGTCACAGGGGTCTGAGGATCATGCCCGGTCCCTTTGCCGAAGGCGATCCCACCCTTCCGCTTTGGTCCTGACGTCTGATCGGTCACGCTTTTTCGCCCGGTCCCCGTTTTTCGGGGGCCGGGCTTTTATAGGAAGACATGATTATTTTCGCGTGAAAAAAAACCTTGCAAAATGAATGCAAAAATGATAAATTATTAAGAAGAGAAAACTGCATGCCGTTTTGCACAGGAAAGGATAAGTATCCCATGGGTCTTCAGTTTCACGCATTGACGGATTTTATTCCCGCGGCTGAAAAAATGGCCGAAAAAAAGAACAGCAAAACGCTGGAAGGCTGGGACAGGGAACAGATCGGCGCCCACATCGTTGACAGGTTTGTGGACGTATTCTATCTTTGGCTGAATTCCCATCCGAATATGCGCCTTGATTATTACCGCGATATCCTGGCGGAATATGGGCTGTCTACCGACACCCTTGATCAGGCCGACGCTTCCGGCTGCGACGCCAGGTGTATCCTTGCGATGATCTTTGCCGCCATTCGCGCGGAAAGGTTTTCCGAAGGCTTTCTGATGACGCTTTTTGCCGATGGGTCGATTCTCGCCTGGCTCAGGCGCCTGGAAGAACTGGATACCTGATTCCGCTGACGAACAAAAAAATCCGGCCGGGGCTTATAAGCCCCGGCCGCTGCTTTCGGGTGAGATGAATATCAGTCGTTCCGGAACAGGCCGAACCAGTCCGCTCCGGCGGGGTAGACGGTGAGGGTCTGCAGAGACGGGAGGCGGCCGGAGGTGTATACGGCGATTTCGTCCAGGGTGACGATGCCGTTCTGATTCAAATCGGCGCGCAGGCTGTCCGCGGTTTGCGAGACCTCGTTCCATCCGCAGCCAAGGTTAAAATAATAGCTGAAAAAACCGGCGTCGGCGGATACGTCGCCGGAAGTAAAGACGGTCTCGTAGGATTGCTGGTTCGCGCTGCAGGCGGTAATGATATAATAGCCGCCGGTCGTCAGGGCGGAACGGCTCCGGAACATGAACGGGGCTGTGAAATCCCGGGCAAATGCCTCCGCCGCCCGCAGGGCTTCCTCTTCGCTTTGGGGTTCGGTTTCGTCGGTGATGAGGCCGCCGGAGTAGCACGCGTCGACGATGATCACCTTCCTGCCGCCGACGCCGGCAAAAGCGGCCTGAAGCTGCGAAGCGGAGATCCCTTCGGTATCGCAGTAGGCGGCAAGCAGGCTGGTGCCGGAATCGGTGTCCCGCAGACCGTGGCCGAGAAAAACGAAAACGGAGATATCGCAATCCCCGGCGCCGGCAAAGGTTGTCGGGATCAGGGAAAGCAGCTCTTCCCGTCCGGGATTTTCGGCCAGCGTGATATCCCCGGATGTCCTTGTGAACCCCGCGAACATGCTTGCGTACCCTGCACCGTCGTTGGCTGTGCCGTACAGGGTCTGGCGGCTGTCGTCCCCTTCGTAGGTCTCCACCGCCACAAGGACGCGGGCATGGCCGCCGTCGCTGTAGTCAAACACATTGCCGATGGCCCATGAAAGGGGATGCCCGCCGTCGGTGACGATCAGAAGATCCCTGGGGCAGCCGTCGAAAGCCGATGGATCGATGAATGTAACAGCGGAGGGGATTACGATTTTCTCCAGGTACGCGTTGTCCGCGAAAGCGCGGACGCCAAGGGACCGGATGCTCTCGGGCAGGACCACGCTTTCAAAAGAACAGCCTTCAAAGGCAGAATCCCCGACGCAGTCGGCGCAGCCCGGCAGCACGGCTTCCGCCCGCGCCGAAGGTGCGAGCGTGAAAATATACAGTATTGTTATGGCAAGGATCAGATGCTTCATTTTTATCTCCCGGACGTTCGGTTCCTCGGGCCGGCATAAGAATCAACGCATGCCTTCTCAGACAGACGCACGGCGGACCGTTCTTATTCCGCGGCGCGGGCGTCCGCGTCGGTCGGAATCTGCCCGTCATGTTTATTATACCCGCAAAACCGTCGAAGAACAAGGGGCGGCTTTGACTTGAATCCCGCGGGATGGTATAATCATATCGCATCAATGATCCGGGGGGAATATGCATGGCTTCGTCAAAGCCCGTGGTCGAATATCGTTACTACGATCTGCCGGAGGAACTGCCCATGAAGGTGTTTACGGGCAGCGACTGGACCATATCCGACGTTCTGAGCAAAAGGATGCATTTTCACAATTGCCTGGAAATCGGTTTCTGCCATTCCCACGGCGGCTTTATGCTGATTGACGGCAAAAGGGTGCCCTTCGGCGAGGGGGACGTTTTTATTATTCCCCGGATGGTTCCGCATACCACCTGCTCCGATCCGGGGACAAGGAGCGGGTGGAGCTACATCTTTGCGGATATCGAGGGTATGACAGGACACGTGGAGACCGGATTCCTGCCGGGGATCCGCCTTGAAAGGGACAGGAACGACCGGCTGCGCTTTTTGTGTGAGTGCATCCTGGACGAATGCATGAAGGAAACATTGGATACCGACCTGGTACGTATCTATTTTTCGGCGCTTCAGATTGAATACGGACGTTTTGCAGGCAAAATCGGCCAGTTGGATCAGCCGGAGGAAAATTTCAACATCCGTCCGGTGCTGAGGTATATGGATACCCATTACAGCGGCGATTTTAATATGGACCGGATGGCGGAATTATGCCTGATGAGTCCGGCTCATTTCCGCCGCTCCTTCCGGGAAACCATGGGGATCTCTCCGCTGAAGTACCTCAATCAGCTGAGGATCAGGAAGGCCTGCATGATGCTGTCAATCGGCAACGATTCGGTGCTGAATATCGCCGCCGCCGTCGGCCTTCCTTCCATATCGTCATTCAACCGGAATTTCCAGAAGGAGACCGGAATGTCTCCGCGGGAGTACAGGAAGAACAACGCCAAAGCGGCGCGAAAAGGTGAAAGGAACAGTGTCCTCAGGCTGGAAGGCTGGACCCGGGCCGAAAGCCGCCCGGAAACAGAGGACTGAAAGCAATCACAGCCGCCATTTTTCCCCCAGCATCCAGTCCGCGGCCATTTGCGGCCACACGGCGCAGTCCGCTGCAATCATGCCGCCGTCCCCGGCGTCGGTCAGGGCGTTTGCGAGGCTCAGGCCATGGCCTCCGCGGGGGAAAACGTGCATTTCAAACGGGACGCCGTTTTCAGCAAGAGCCGCGGCGAGGTACAGGCTGTTTTCCACCGGGACCGAAGGGTCTGTACGGGTGTGCCAGATGAAGGCGGGAACGCAGTCCGTGCCGACCTGCTTTTCAAGGGAAACCGAAAGAGGGGAGACGTCCTCCCGTTCCGGCCCCAGCAGGTTTTCGATGGATCCCCTGTGGGCCTTTTCCCCGGCGGTGACGACGGGATAACACAGGACCATGCCCGTCGGGCGGATTTCCTCGTCAGACGCCTTCAGGGCCGCGGCCCAGCCCGCCCTCTTCCACAGGATTCCGACGGAAGCCGCCAGATGCCCCCCGGCGGAGAAACCGCAGATAAAAACACGCGTGGGGTCCGTCATGGTCTCGTCCGCCTGGGAGCGGATCATGCGTATCGCTTCCGCGGCTTCCAGCTGGGGCACTGGCCAGCGCGCTTCCGGGGCGCAGTGATACCTGAGAACGTACACGTTGAAGCCCCGGGCCAGGAATACCAGGGCCACGGGCTCGGCTTCCCGGGGGGATGTATACGCATAGGCGCCGCCGGGACAGACGAGCAGGGCGGGGGACAGGCGTCCTTTCCGGATGGGTTCTTCCAGGTCCTGCCCGTAGAGCGTCAGGGAGGATGCCGTGCCGGCCCCGGGGACGCGGACGGAAAATTTGCGGTACTGCATTCTTTTTACGCCTCCTGTAAAGATACGGGGATAAAAACAGATACATGGCGGGAATGGCCTTCGCGCGTTTATTATACCCGCGAACGACGACGGACGCAATTGCCGTGTCTTGCGTTTGCCGTTATTGTCCGTTATAATATGATTATCAATCCCATTCGGAGGAGCGATATGAAAAAAGCGTTCTTTATTCTGGCCCTCGCGCTGCTGCTTCTGACCGCCGCGTCAGCCATGGAAAACGAGGAAGTTGTATATGACGGCCGGGTTAAGGCATACCGGGAAGCGACTTATGTGGACTTTGGGGCCACCGAGGTCAAAAGCCTTGCCAAACTGGAGGAATTCCTGGATCAGCTGCCCTGCCTTGAAAAATGCGATATGTACCTGACGACCATGAACATGGCCTGGGCCGAGGAACTGTCGGCGCGTTATCCCAACGTGGAATTCGGGTGGACCTTTATCATTTACTGCAACAACAAGGGGCCCCATGTCATCAGGACCGATATGACGGTCTTTTCCACGCTGCACAATAACCGCAGCACGGCCCATACCAGCCAGGATTTCGCCTGCCTTAAATACTGCCGCCATATGCTGGCCCTGGATCTGGGCCACAACGGCCTGACCACGCTGGATTTCCTCAGATTCATGCCGGATCTCCGGGTGCTGATCATCGGGCGCAACCAGCTGACGGATATCATGGCGCTGGGGAACTGCCCGAAGCTTGAATACCTGGAGGCGTTCTCCAACCGCATTACTTCGGTGGAGCCGCTGCTCGTGTGCACAAATCTGATGGACCTGAACATTCCCAACAACCGCATTCAGGACATCCAGCTTCTGGGTCAGATCAAGTCTCTCAGAAGACTGTGGGCCTTCAACTATATGTCTTCCTCGATGGACCAAAACAGGGTGGATTCGTCGGTGAAGGCGGCGCTGCGCGACGCGCTGCCGAATTGTACCTTTGACTGGAACAATTCCGGCACCGGCGGTTTCTGGCGCACCTTGAACGGTGACAGCGACGGCAAAAAAACGCCCCATTACGATGTCATTTATCAGATGTTCCAGACCGGAGTCTATATTCCGTTCGAAGAGAGCGCGCCTTTGGACTGACCGCGTGATTATAAACGGGAGGGAATAACATGGAAACCTGTTATCTGTTTGTCCATTTTCGGGAAAAAACGACGCCTGACGGCGAGCAGGTATATTTTGCTCTCAGCCGGGACGCCTTTCGCTGGGAAGCGGTGAACGGCGGCCGGCCGGTACTTTGGGCCTACTACGGGGACAAGGGCGTCCGGGATATGACGGTGGTCCGCAGCCGCTTTGACGGCAAATTTCACATTTTCGCCACCGACCTGAGCCTGTCCTACGGCATGAGGGGAAAATACTGCCGTTCCTGGGACGAGATCAAGCGCCATGGCAGCAAATGCCTGGCTCATTTCGTTTCGGATAACCTCGTGGACTGGACCGAGGAAGCCCTGGAGCCCATCGGAGACGAATCCTTCGGATGTCTGTGGGCGCCGGATATCCTGTTTGACGAGGAGGAAAAGGAGTATATCCTTCATTTTTCCGCCAGCAGACAGGAAAGCGATTTTAAGGACATGGCCATCTATGCCTGCAGGACCCGGGATTTTGCCCGTTTTTCCGCTCCCGAACTGTTCTACCGCAAGGAGGATTCCTCGGTGATCGATTCGGCGGCGTATTATGAAAACGGCAAATACTACCTGTTTGTGAAGAGCGAGAAAAACCCCGCTACCATGATTCTGCTTTCTGCGCCTTCCGCCCGCGGCCCATGGACGCGGATTCCGGCGTTCGACGCGTCCATGGCGGACATCGCCCAGGGGCTTTATGAGGCACCCACCGCCGTCAGGCTCGACGACGGACGCTGGTGCCTGTTTGTGGACTATTACGGGGTCAGGGGCGCCGGACAGGGCTATGTTCCTTTCGTTTCGGACGGCATCGAACGCGGCGTTTTCACCCGTTCGGACAGCGCGTTTTCTTTCCCGTACGGCTTCAAGCACGGCACCATACTGAAAATCACTCCGGAGGAATACGAAAGGATCAGGAAACACGTCTGGAAGGACGACTGACGGTAAAACGCCGGTACCAAAAGTTAGTTATCTTTAACTTTCCGGATGCGGAAAAGCTTCGGTACAGCGCAAAAAAGCCGAAGGCACGGAAGCCTTCGGCTTATTTGACGAAACTTAAGCGAAAAGATCAATTTTTCTTTGCCAGCACCAGGTGAGAACCCGAGTAATCCAGCGTCAGGGTATTCCCGCTGACCGTCCAGGTGCATACGGATGAGAGGCCATCGATGACCATGGTAATCTTGCTGCCGTTCAATGTGTAGGTAAACGTCTGGGGTGCGAAGCCCGGAGAGGAGATGGAACCTTTGCCTCCGCTGAAGGTCATATCGATCTCAAAACCGGCGGCTTTAGCGTTGGACAGGAAATTTGCAAGCTCCATGCTCATATCTCCGCTTCCGGAGATGGAACTGAGAGCCCAGGTGGCCTCGATGGGAGGAGCGGAAACGCAGGAGGTCAGGGCCAGGACGGACAGAACAAGAACGGCAAGGATCGACGCGCTTTTCAGTAGCTTTTGTTTTTTCATGGCCGGATCCTCTTTTCAAAAGAAATAGTTTTTCGAAACCATTATACCAGATAATTAGCGGGAATAAAAGTGTCTTTCCGCGGGATTATTCGTCAGCTCCCGGGTTTTTGCATATTTTACATTTACGGCCCCTTCCCCTGCTTTCCGGCATATATCTCTGCCGTAAAGGGACATTTACGGCAGAGATATTTATATACCTCCCCTGCTTTGCCCGGACCCGCGGGGCTTTATGAACGGCGATTTTCTTATCAGAGCGACAGCAAATTCAATTCCGCGACCATTGTTTCAGGCATTACGGCGTTCCCGAGGCGTCCCCAGGAGCGGATACGGTCCAGACCAAAGGATGCGCAAAGGGCAAAGCACGGGAAGGGCTGGCATGTCAAAAACGCCACGGAAGCCTCCCCGGGCTCCATCACGCCCTCCGCGGCTTTTGCTCTTACCTTATCCAGGATGTCGCTGTTGGCGGCCGAATCGTATTTGCTTTCAAGCTCCGGGCTGACAGGCGTTCCGCTGAGCTTCTTTGCCAGGATTCCCTCCGCCTGGCTTGAAAAGCAGAAGCACGGCATGGAAAGGCGGCGGTGCATATCGTGCATGGCGCGGTCCATCCTGACAAGGGTGCTGTCGCCAAGGGTGTTGGGCTTCATCAAAGAGAACTGGGGCTGGTTTGCCCCGATCCCATGGTATCCGCGGGACGCGGCATAGCGGTTTGCAGCAAGGATTCTTTCCGTTTTCCAGTTGGAAACCCCGTACATTCCGATCAGTCCTTCCGCGATGAAGCCCTCGAGGGTATCCACGATTTCCTCCACCGGTCTGCTTTCGTCGTCCCGGTGCAGAAAATAGACGTCTATATAAGCGCATCTCAGGTCGTCAAGACTCTCGCGCAGGTCGTCGCCGATCTCCCGGGGACTCAGCCGTGACTGAGACATGCGGTCAAAGGGCGGATGACCGCCCTTGGTGGAAAGGAAGATGTCCTTCCTGTTTCCCCGTTCCTCCATCCACCGGCCGACGATTTTTTCGCTTTCCCCGGTCTTCGGTGTCGCAAAGTCGCCGTAGACCCTCGCCGTGTCGATCAGATTGCCCCCCGCGGCGACATAGGCGTCCATCTGGTCGAATGCCAGGCTTTTTTGGATCAGGCCTCCGTAATGGGCGGTGCCCAGGCCGATCACGCTTACATCCCTGCCGGACAGCCTGTGTGTCAGCATATTCTTTCTCCTTTTTTATCCGTGATTCGAACGATGCTATTTAAACAGACAGTGCGGCATGATTATACCATGACGATATAAAACGTGTACAGTCCCAAATGCCCATCAGAACGGAAAGAAATAGTTTCAGGTTATCGTTCTTCCGGCCGTTAATGATTGAAAATGAGAAAAATACGATCAAAAATCGTTTGTTTTTACGATCAGTTTCGGAGTATAATGTAAAAAAAGGTACAATTACGGTCTTTCGGACAGTATAGGGAAAGTTTAGCGCAGAGCATTTGCACTGGAGGGATTTTATGATTCAGTCGTCCAAATCCATGAGCGAACAGGCCAAACAGCAATCGTGGATGGATCATGAGCTGCACGAGTGGAAAAAGGCCCTGAGCAGGGACTGGCATCTGTACCTTCTGCTTTTGATTCCCGTCGCGCTGGTCATTATCTTCAATTACGCGGCGTATCCCGGCCTGCGGATGGTTTTTATGGATTACAAACCGGCCAAGGGTTACGCGGGCAGCAAATGGGTGGGATGGCAGACCTTTGAAAAGATTTTCAGGGACAGGGATTTTATCCGCGCTCTGAAAAACTCGCTCATCTTCAACCTGCTGGACCTGGCCGTTTCCTTTCCGATGCCCATCATCCTGGCATTGATGCTCAACGAGCTTCGTTTCCCCCGCTTCAAAAAGGTGACGCAGACGGTTTTGTATCTCCCCCACTTTCTTTCCTGGGTCATCATCGGCGCGGTCGCCTACCAGCTGTTCAAGCCCACCACCGGCATCGTCAACATCCTGATGATGAACTGGGGATGGATCGACAGCGGCATCCCCTTCCTGACGGAAAAATGGCATTGGGCTGCTACATACCTGCTCATCGGCGTTTGGCAGGGCATGGGCTGGGGCACCATCATCTACCTTGCGGCCATCACCGGAATCTCCGGCGAACTGTATGAGGCGGCCATGATCGACGGCGCCAACCGCTGGCAGCGGATCTGGCACATCACCCTTCCCGGGATCCGCGGCACCATCGTAATCCTCCTGATTATGAACCTGGGAAAGATCATGGGGTCAAACTACGAGCGGCTGGATGTTTTCGGGAACACGCAGGTCAAGGATTTCCAGTACCAGCTGGCCATCTACATCTACGAAAAGGGCTTGGCCAATTCCAAGTTTTCGATGGCGACCGCTGTGGGCCTTTTCCAGTCTCTTGTAGGACTGCTCCTGGTGGTCCTCAGCGACCGCTTTGCCAAAGCTCTTGGCGAAGACGGGCTTCTGTGAGGGGGTGCGGATCATGGCAAAGAATAAAGAAAGAGAATTTGACACCGTGTCCGACGGTTCCCATGCCGTAAAAAAATTTACCGTGATCGATTTTCTGATCATCCTCATCCTGACCGTCCTCTCCCTTACCTGTGTCCTTCCCTTCATCCACCTGGCCGCTAAATCCGTTTCCAGCAATACGGCGGTCATGCAGAAGTCCGTGGTCCTGTGGCCGAAGGGCATCAACTTTGAAGCCTACAAGTCCATTTTCCAGGACGGCAGCATGGTGCGTTCCTTCGGCTTCAGCGTGATGGTGGTGGCTATCTTCACGCTGCTCGGTATGGTCGTCTGCACCTGCGCGGCCTATCCCCTGTCCAAGAAGCGCCTGAAAGGCAGGACATTTTTCACCTTCATCCTGATGTTCCCGATGTACTTCAGCGCGGGCCTGATCCCCACGTTCCTTCTGTATAAAAACCTGGGTCTGTACAACAATATGTGGGTCCTGATCCTTCCCCTGATCTACAGCGCGTACAACATGCTGATCATGAAGAGCTTTTTCCAGTCCTCTATCCCCGACAGTCTGGAGGAAGCGGCCTTCCTGGACGGCGCGACGAATTTCCAGATCCTTTTCAGAATCGTTCTGCCCCTTTCCAAGCCCATCATCGCCACCCTTTCCCTTTTCTACGCGGTGGGCCGCTGGAACGCCTACGCCGACAACAAATATTACACCACCCTTGAAGGGCTGAAGATGATTCAGTACAAACTGTACCAGCTGGTGGCGTCCGCGTCCGAAGCGCAGACGGCCACGCTGTCCGAGGCCATCGAGGTGACCAGCACCCCGGAGGTGCTGCAGGCCGCGTGCATCATGTTCGCGACTCTTCCGATCATCTGCATCTACCCCTTCCTGCAGAAATACTTCGTCAAGGGCGTCATGATCGGCGCCGTGAAGGGTTAACGAGATGGAGATCGCCGCCTGATCGCGGCGGCGTCAACCATAAATCAAAAAGGAGGCTATTCTATGCAAACCAAGAAAGCGCTTGCTCTTGCCCTGACAGCCATGATGCTGCCCGCGGCGGTGCCTGCCGTGGCTGAAGAAGCGGCGGCCCCCGCCTGGGAGCCCTTCGCGGAGAATGTGTCCATCACCATTCCCGTGTATGACCGCGGTCAGGCCGGCGTGCCCGATGTGGAGAACAACTACTGGACCAAGTGGATCCAGGAGAACTTCGGCGACAAGTACAACATCACCGTGAATTATGTCGCCATTCCCCGCACCGACGTGATGACCAAGTATTCCATGCTGGCCGCGGCGGACGATTTGCCCACCGTCCTGATGGAATATGACTATCCCAAGGTCACCCAGTGGGCCTCCGACGGGTATCTTACCACCTTCAACATGGAAGACTTTGCTGCTGTCGCCCCCACCTACTACGGCAGGATGGTTGCCAACAACCAGCTGACCTTCACCCAGATCAACGGCGACACCTATTTCGTTGCCGCTTTCCGTCCCTACTACGATACCACCTATACTTTCCAGACCTTCGTCCGCATGGACTGGCTGGAAGCTGTCGGATATGACCATGTGCCTGTCACCCGTGCCGAATACCTGGATGCCATGACGAAGATCATGGAAGCCGGCATTGCCGAACATCCCGGCGGAGGCACGATGATCACCGGCGTCGGTTCCGACCAGAACTACAAATTCCGCACCTGGCCGCTGGACGAGAAGGAGTGGGCCATGTACGGCGACTACAACATTCCTTCCCTCGGCTGGGCGCCCAACAAGATCCTGCTTCAGCAGGCCAACGCCGATTACAACGCCGGCATCACCAACCCTGAGTATTACCTGACCAACGGCGAAGATGAAAAAACCAATTTCATCAACGGCCTCACCTATTCCTATGGCGGTTACATTTCCGCCGACATGCCCTGGCTGACCGCCTTCTACGAGGCGAACCCCGGCGCCAAGCTGGCAATCGCTCCCGTGGTCGGCACCATCGACGCCGAGGGCGGCACCACTCCCGGCTACCGCACCGACAATCCCTTCGGCATGATGATTGGCTTCTCCAAGGACGCCACCCCGGACCAGATGAAGGCTGCCTGGATGTACATGGAATGGCTGACCCAGGAAGATAACCTGTTCACTTTCCAGTGGGGCCTCGAAGGTTCGAACTTCAACTATGATGAGAACGGCCTGCCCGTGAGCGACAGCAACTACAACGGCGACTACAAGATGGGCTTCAACAACAACAAGGACTACTGGTGCATCACCATCGAAGCGCGCCAGGCCGGCACCATCGAAGACGTGATCGCCAACAACCTGCCCCATGACCTGCCCCAGGACTTCACCCAGGACATCATCAACTGGTATTATGACAAAGTCGCCGTCCGTGATTCCGGCTGGGCCATCGCCAACACCCTCTTCTCCGTCAGCATGGACGCCGAGAGCGAGTACCAGACCGTGCTGACCAACAAGTACAAGGAATACCGCGACGCCCTGACCATGTGCAAGCCCGAGGAATTCGACGCGCTGTATGAAAAGTACGCGCAGGAATACCTGGATGCCGGTTATCAGGAGATCATCGACGAGCGCGCCGCCGCCTGGGAAGCCGGCAACTCCACGCATCCCCTGAACCTGACCGCCGTGGAGGTTGTTCCCGCCGAATAATCTGTCATAACGTTTGATCATTACCCCGACAGCTGCGCAGGGCGCAAGCCCTGCGCGGCTTTTTTAAAGGAGACAGCTCATGATCAGATTGGATATCGACCGCGGACAAATCCTTGAGATAATGGACAGCGTTGTCAAAAAGACACTGCAGATGGACCTTACCTGGGACTGGCCCTGCGGGGTAGCGTATCACGGCATCGCCTTTGCGGCGGAATGCGCCGGGAATGACGAATGGTTCAGGCTGCTTCAGGCCCGGGTGGACGAGCTGATCTCCCTGGGTCTTCCCCACTGGACGGTGAATACCTGCGCCATGGGGCATTGCCTGATTTCGCTTTATCAGCATACCGGGGACGAAAAATACCTTGACATCGCCAAATCCAAGGCGGCTTACCTGACGAGGGACGCCCTTCGTTTTTCGGACAATGTGCTGCAGCATACAGTATCCGTCAATAACGACTTTCCGGAGCAAGCCTGGGCGGATACCCTGATGATGGCGGGCTTCTTCCTGCTGCGCCTTGGCGTGCTTCTCAAGGACCGGGATATGATCAACGACGCCCTTCACCAGTACGCGCGGCATATTGATTTTCTGCAGGATCCCTCCACCGGTCTCTGGTATCACGGCTGGAACAACCTGACCGGAGACCATATGTCCGGATTTTACTGGGCCAGGGCCAACGCCTGGGCGGCCTATACCATGAGCATGGTGAACCGTGTCCTGCCCGAGGCTTACCTGTACCCGGAATTTATGGATGTGCAGGGTTCCCTTCGGGAGCAGCTGAGCGCCCTGAAAACGCTGCAGACCGAAAACGGGCTGTGGCATACCATTGTGAACGATCCGGAGAGCTATGAGGAATTGTCCGCCAGCTGCGGCATCGCGGCCGCCATGCTGGAAAGCGGCAATCCCCTCCACACCAAATATGCCGCCCGTTCCCTGAAAGGAATCCTGGAAAACATCACCCCCGACGGCAGGGTGCTGAACGTTTCCGGCGGCACCGCCGTGATGCGCGACCTGGACGGATACCGCAATATTTCGAGGCGCTGGACCCAGGGCTGGGGCCAGGGGCTGGCGCTCTGCTTCCTTGCGGAAGCGCTGAAAGCCGGTGAATGACGTATGAAGAGTTGCACAGGACATTTTACCCTTCCGGGCGAGAGCGGATGCGAACTGCTGACCCTGGACCTGGCCCGGCGCTGGGATGCGGACGTTATCCGCGACAGCGACGGTACCAGGCTGAGCCCGGAGATTGTTTCCTCGGGCTACAGAATCTATTCCACCCTCTGCCCCATCCGGGAGCACAACCCCTTCCTTCGGGAGCATCCGGAATGCAGGCAGCAGTCGTTCCTTTCCACCCCTCCCGTAACAGCTTCCTCCGATCATACGGAGATCGGCCTGCTGGACGGCTTTTTTGCGGAGCAGTTTCAGGTGAACGAAAGCCCGGAAGCCCTTGCGTACCTTGAGGTATGGGACCGCACGGCAAATGTCAGGGTGGACAGGGACAGGGTGTCTTATGCGAATGGGAAGGTCGCCTTCCCCACCATGCCCTTCCGGGAGTACACCGTCTCCTTCCTTGCCTGGCGTATCTGGGAAGAGATATCGATGTACAACCATGTAACCAACCATTGGGACAAGGAGCACCTGATGGTGCTGGATCCCTATCTCCCCCAGGCTCGGGAATACCTGACGGACTGGATGAAAAAATGGCTGGACGCGCATCCGGATACCAATGTGGTCCGGTTCACTTCGCTGTTTTACAATTTCGCGTGGATCTGGGGATCGTCGGATCTGAACCGCAATCTGTTCACCGACTGGGCCAGCTATGACTTTACCGTCAGCCCCGCCGCCCTGAAGGACTTTGAAAAGGAATACGGGTATGCCCTGTCCGCGGAGGATTTCGTCCGCAAGGGGAAATACAACGCAACCCATATTCCACCGACAGAGCATAAAAAAGACTGGATGGCTTTTGTGGGCCGCTTCGTCAGGAAGCTGGGACGCACCCTTACCGACATGACCCACGCGTACGGCAAGGAAGCTTACGTATTCTATGACGACAGCTGGGTCGGCCTGGAGCCCTGGAACGGCCATTTTGAGGAAATGGGCTTTGACGGCATCATCAAATGCGTTTTTTCGGGCTTTGAGGTGCGTCTTTGCGCCGGGGTTCCGGCCCGGACCCATGAGATCCGCTTTCATCCCTACCTGTTCCCGGTGGGGCTGGGCGGCGCTCCCACCTTCTCCCCCGGCGGCAAACCCGGCAGGGACGCCTTGGAATACTGGGTGCGCGTACGCCGGGCAATGCTCCGGCAGAAGATCGACCGCACAGGGCTGGGAGGCTATCTGCATCTGGTGCCGGACTATCCCGATTTTACCGAAGCCATGGACAAGATCCTCGGCGAATTCCGGCGGATATCCGCGCTTCACGACAGCGGGAAGCCCATGGAATCTGGCATCGGGATCGGCGTTTTGACATCCTGGGGCAGCCTTCGTTCCTGGACCCTTTCCGGCCATTTCCATGAGACGTACATGCATCCCCTGATCCATGTCATCGAGAGCCTGTCGGGTCTTCCCCATGACGTCCGCTTCCTTTCGTTTGAGGACATCAGAAACGGTGTGCCGGAAGGCATTGACGTACTGATCAACTGCGGCTGGGAAGGCACCGCGTGGTCCGGAGGCGACGCGTGGCGTGACGGGAAGATCCTTGAAAGCGTCAGCGCCTTTGCGCTGCGGGGCGGTACGGTGATCGGCATTGCCGAGCCTTCCTGCGCGCCGGACGGGTTCCGTTCCTTCCGGCTTGCCAATGTCCTTGGAGTGGACAGGGACGACGCGGCGTATTCCTGTCACGGGTCCTTCGACGTGCCTCTGACCGAAGTGCCCGGGATCCGCCCGGATGGTACGGGTCTCGGCAGGACCGTGCCCGTAAGGGTTCTTGATCCCAAGGTTCGGGTTCTGTGGAAGGAGGAGGGCAGGCCCGTGATTACCTGCCATCCCTTCGGCAAGGGCATGGGCATCTATCTGGCAGGGTATTCCTACAGCCCGGCAAATACCGCCCTCCTGGACCGGCTCATTACAAACGGCAGGACGCCAGGCCTTCCCCGGACGGACGATCCCAGGGCGGAATGCGCCTATTATCCGGGCGAAAAGGTCCTGGCGGTGGTCAATTCTTCTCCCGATCCCCTCACCGCGCAAGTGACTTTCGATGGGAAAACATATACCGTCGAACTTGACGGGAGCGGAATGAAAACGCTTGCTCTGTCTTAAAAAACCGGTTTATAATATCGGTGATCCGGCGCGCGGCGAACGTGCCGCCCGGAAGGCCCGCGCCAAGACACACGCGGGATGAAAGGAGACGAGAAGATGAAGTTCTATGTTTGCGAAGGCTGCGGAAAAATCGCCGCGGTTATCAAGCCCAGCGCCTGCCCCACCAAATGCTGCGGCGAACCGATGAAAGAAATGGTCCCCGGCACCAGCGACGGAGCGAAGGAAAAGCATGTGCCCGTAATCAAAGCCGAAGGCCTTAAAGTGACGGTGGAGGTCGGGTCCGTCGCGCATCCGATGACTCAGGAGCATTTCATCGAATGGATCGTACTTGAGACAAAGGAAGGCCGTCAGCGCAAGGCTCTGAAGCCCGGCGACGCCCCGAAGGCCGTGTTCGCCCTGACCGAAGGCGACGAAGCGGTTTCTGCCCTCGCCTTCTGCAACCTGCACGGGCTGTGGCAGGCCGAGGCCTGACAACAGAAGACAGCAAAGTCCGAAATATACAATTCGCCGGCAGGTTTTCCTGCCGGCGGATTGTATTCTGAGGAAAAGCCGGGTCAATAAAGCTCTTCAGGGCAGATACACTCGAAACCGTTCCCCATGGCCCAGGCCTCGACGAACCCGTCGGCTTTGCAGACGATGATCACGCCGCTGTCAAAGGCGTCCGGCGCGATGCTGAGGGCGCTTTCCGGGATGCTTGCATAAATGATTCCGGTCAGATCACAGCACCACGCGAAGGCGCTTTCTTCCAGCCTCGCAACCGAATCCGGGATAACCAGGGTACGCAGGCCGCTGAATTCAAAAGCCCCGTATTCGATGACGGTCACGCTTTCCGGTATTGTCAGCGACTGAAGGGCATATGTCGATGCGAATGCGTGTGCTCCGATTCTTGTAACCGTTGAGGGAAGCGAAACCTCTTCAAGCGCGGCCATATCACTGAACGCCCGGGAACCGATATTCCGGACGCCGGGCGCGATGACGACGGCGGTGATCCCGGGAGAAAGGCTATGCCACGGCGCGGGAGAATCATAACTGAAATCAGGCATAAGCCCCGATCCGCTGACGGTCAGGATCGATCCGGAGATACTCCAGGAAACTGTATCCGTCAAACGGCCCCCGGTGAGGGTCGGAATCGTGCCGTCATACTGTTCGCAATGCCAGACCGCGTTCATAAGCGGAGTGTTGTTTGTCCCGATGCGGATGGCGGCGGCCTCCGCAAACGTGCCCGGGAAAGTCACCTCCGAAATGCCGCATCCGGCAAAAGCTCCGTTTTCGATAAACTGCAGGCTTTGGGGCAGGGTAATGCTTTCAAGGCTGCCGCAGGACCGGAACGCCGAATCGCCGATGCCCCGGACATGTTCCGGAAGGACAACGGAAAGGAGCGCGTCCGAATAAGCGCACAGATCCCGGGGAAGAACGGTCAGGCCGGCGGACAGGGTAAGGGAGGACAGGCTGCCGCAGTCACGGAAAACGCCTTCCCCCAGCTCAATGACGGAATCCGGCAGCGCAATCTCCGTGAGGCCGGAGCGTTCAAAGGCATAATCGCCGATGGACGTTACGCTTTCCGGAAGGACCAGGCCGGTCAGGCTGACGCTGCCGCCGAAAGCGCCGTCGCCGATGCGGGTTACCGTATCCGGGATACAGACGCAGGTCAGGCCGGAAAAATCGCTGAAGGCATACGCGCCGATGGCTTTTACGCCGGGTTCGATCACCAGCGTACGGACCAGAGGGGCATACTTCCTCCAGGGGGCATGGAAGGACGAATCGCAGTCCGGGATCGCTCCCGTTCCCGAGACGATCAGTTTACCGTTGAAGTCCAGCCGCCATTCGAAATCCGGGCTCAGGATGCCGCCGTCGGAGGCCGGGAAGCTGCCGGCCCCGTCCGTAAACGTCCAGGCCGCGCCAATCAGGGAAGCGTTGTTGAGCCCGATGACGATTTTGCCGGCTTCCTCGCGGGCGCCGCCGTATGTGACTTCAGTCAGCCGCGAGGCCCCGCAGAAAGCGTCGCTCCTGATGACGCTGACGGCGGCGGGCAGGCTGACGCCGGTCAACGAACGGCATCCCGCGAAGGCGGAGGGGCCGATCGTGCCGACGTGTTCCGGGATTAAAGCAAAGGTCAGTCCCGAGCCGCCGAACAGGTTTTCAGGGATTTCGTCGATCCCGCCGGGGAGGGCGACGGATGAAAGCGCTTTGCAGCCGGCGAAGGCGGAACCGCCGACGGAGGCCAGCGTTTCCGGAAGGGAAACATCGCTCAGCACGGCGCATCCCTCGAACGCGCCGTATCCAAGTGAGACAACGCCGTCGGGGACGCGGACGGATGTCAGCGAGGCGCAGTTTGTAAACGCGTAATCTCCGATGGCTCTCAATGTTGAGGGCAGGGAAGCCTGCATCAGGGAGGGCAGATCGGAAAAGGCGTTTTTGCTGATTGCCGTGACGCCCTCCCCCACCGTGACCGAAACAATGACGTCGCGGCTGAAGTACCATGGGACGAGGCCGTCGGGCATGGCGCCGTGACCTGAGATCGTGAGGCTGCCGTCGGTCAGGCTCCATTGAATGCCGTCGGTCAGATAACCGGACGAGGCGCCCGGGAAAGCATAGTCTCCGCCGCCGCAATGCCAGACCGCTCCCGTCAGGGGCTCGTTTCCCGCGCTGACGGAAATCTCCTCAAGATCGGTTAAAGCGCCGCTGTAAACGACGCGTGTTACAGCGGACGAACCGAACGCGCTGGAGTAGATTGCCAGGACCGAATCGGGCATCGTCACGCAGGTCAGCGAATCACAGCCATAAAACGCGCCGTAACGTATGGCATTGACGCCGTCCGGTATGGTGACGGACGTCAGACCGGTACAGGCGAAAAGCTCCTCCGGAATCTGCGGGATACAGCCCGGCAGGGTGACTGAGGCAAGACTGCCGCAGCCGTAAAATGCGCCGGCGCCCAGGCTTCCGACAGACGGCGGAATCACGACGGACGTAAGGGAAGAGCAATGGCTGAAGGCCTGTTCCCCGATCATGCGCAGAGAAGAAGGAAGGCTGACGTCGGAAAGCGCGCCGCAGCCGCTGAAAGCTGAATCATGGATATACAGCAGGGATTCCGGCAGCCCTCAAAAACCGATTCGCCGAGGGTGACTCTTCCATCCGGCAGGGAGACCTGCGCGAGGCCGGAGCAGCCGCAAAACGCCTGGGTTCCGATGAAGGTTACAGATTCCGGGATTGCGACGGACGCAAGGGACTCGCACCCATAGAAGGCGTTGAACCCGATGGAGGTAAGCGAAGACGGAAGCCGAACGGACGTTAAGGAATCGCATCCGAAGAAAAGATAATCGCCGATGTTCTTTACGCCTTCTTCAACCACAACGTGCTCGATGGCGGACTGCCGGGCATGCCAGGGCACCGCATAATCGGGAGAATAGTCCGGCATGCGGCCGCTTCCGTAGATCCGGAGAGTGCTGCCCGTCAGGGACCAGTATACCGCGCTTTCAAGACCGCCCTCGTTGTCCATGCGGTAATGCCAGTGCGCCCGCACAAGGTATTCGTTGCCCTCGCTGATGGGAAGCATCTTTGCCTGTTCCTCCGAACCGGCGTAATAAACGTCCGTGAGGCTTATACAATTGTTCAGTGCAAAATCGCCGATTGTTTCTATGGAAACAGGCAGGGTAAGGGATGTCAGAGAGGTACAGCCGGAAAGCAGGTATTCCGGCACTTCGGTTACCTGATCCGGAATCGTCAGATCAGTCAGGCCGGAGCAGTCGGCCAGAGCGGCCCGGCCGATGGACGTGATGCTGTCCGGAAGCCGGACCACGGTAAGCGCCGGCATGTCTCTGAAAGCGTCGTCCGAAACGGAGGTTACCCCGTCGGCGATGACAAGCTCCGTGATCTCGTTTCTGTAGGAGGTCCAGGGCGCCGGGTTCAGGGTATCAAAACCGCCCATGACGCCGTCACCCGAGACAGACAGGACAGAGCCGTCGAAGGACCACTGAACGCTGCCGCCGCAGGTGCCTTCTGTTGCCCCGACACCCTGCTGGTTTCCGTCGGAGCAGTGCCAGAGTGCGCCGCCGAACGCTGTGTTGTTTGCTCCGATCCGGATCGCCTGGGCCTGGGCCCTTGTGCCCGCGAAATAAACGTCCGTCAGACTGGAACATTCTTTGAACGCGCCTTCCTGAACGGCCGTAAGCGACGATGGGACAGAGACCTCCCTCAGGGCATAGTTGTACGCAAATGCCTCGGACGGGATCGTTTCAACGCCTTCCGGAATCGTGATGCCCGTAAGGTTCCATGCCTCCCAGAACACACCGTATCCGAGATCGGTCAGTCCGTCCGGAAGAATGATCTGCGTCCCCGTGTAGCGCATAAACGCGTATGTTCCGATGCTTGTCACGGTATCCGGCAGGACAATTCGCGCGCCGGTGCTTTCAAACGCGCTTTCCCCGATGCTTGTGAGCCCCTCGGGGAAGGATATTTCGGTCAGGCTTCCGCATCCGCGGAACGCGCAGACCCCCACCGTTTCGACAGTGCCGAGGCACAGGAAATCCGTCATATTCGAACAGTCGCTGAAAGCGTATGACCCGACGGAGGAAACACCCTCCCCAATGACGGCCGAGGTGATCTCCGGTTTCCTCGCTTCCCACGGCGGAGGATTGTTTCCGTCATAATTTGTCATGGCTCCCGTGCCGCTGATCGTAAGCACGCCGTCCTGCAGCGTCCAGGTGAGCGTCTCTCCTCCGGCAATGCCGTCGGCGGACGCGCCGATCATGAGCGCTGCTGTCAATGCCAAAATAAACGCCATGACTTTTGCCGCGGTCTTCATTTTCCTTATTACTCCTCCGGAATCATTTCCGTGCGAAACCGTCGCTTTCGTCCTGTGTCGCCGGGACTTTCACGCCGGTATCGAATATCATTCCAGGATGATTTCCTCTCCGGCGGGAATAATCATCCTGTTCGGTGCGTCGAAAAGCTCGGCCCGAGACCGGTCAAACAGGGCGCCCGGCGCCATGTGGTAAGGTACGCTGTGCCGGGCGTTGATCAATTTGGCGCAGGCGATTGCCTCCTCCATGCCCATGTTGTATCTTCCGTCGCACACGATAAACGCGTAATGAATATCGCGGCCGCCCAAATCGGCCATCTGATCCGTGGTTGATGTATCGCCCGTCGCGTAAACGGATACGCCGCCAGAAAGCGTGATCAGCCACCCGACGCACACCCGGATATCGTGGTTTTTGTTGTTGCCTGCCTGCACCGCTTCTACCCTGGCAAAGCCGAGATCGAAGGTTTTGTACTCGCCGTTCACCAGGGCGTCCGTATTATAAATGACGCGGCACCCTTCGTTCCGGTTTTTGATCAGTCCGACGGCGTTATGGTCCTGATGACCGTGGGACACGAGGATCAGGTCGGCGGGCAGGTCATATCCTTCCCCCGCGTAGGGATCGATATAGATGACCTTCCCTTCAGCGGTAACGATGCGAAGACTTCCGTGCCCCTGATAGAGCAGTTTGTGGCGGGACGGCAGGCTTTCGGCCCCCGCGGAAGAGCAGCCCAGCAAAAACAGGGTAAAGGACAGTATACCGCAAAGCGTTTTTTTCATAACGGAATCCTCCATGATGATTATTGTCGTACAGGCAGACCGCCGGCCTTAATTCTCCCTCGTTTTAAATGCGGTAATAAATCGGCAGACCGGGGAAAAGCGCCGCAGCGTGGGCACGGGACGTATCTGAACCTTCCGATTTATTTATATAACCGCGGAGATGGTTTGTCAACCTGCGGCACCGAATGCTTCGCTCGTAGGCGAGCGGAACGGGCACAAAAAAACCTCGTCACCCGACGAGGCTTAAAATGGAGCATATCGGAGTCGAACCGATGGCCTCCACAATGCCATTGTGGCGCGCTACCAGCTGCGCTAATGCCCCTTGCGAAAAGGATTATAGCACAGCGCCGGTGGTTTGTAAAGGCAAAACACGAAAAAAAACATAAAGTCGGATCAGAAATGAACCGCGGCGCGGCTGCTGCCCGTCGGGCAGCATATCCGGGGCTGGCATGAAAGCCGCGTTTCTTGACAAGACGCGTCTTTTCGGCATATACTTTCCCCGGAGGAATAGCCATGGCAGGGAAAAAAACAGACTATCAGCAGATAAAAAAACAAAAAACGACCGCGCAGATCAGGGAAGTGCTGCGCGCCCTCCCTCCCCTGTGCGGCGATTATATCCTTTCCGTTTCTTCGACGACGTCGGCGCTTACCCGTCTGGCCTACGCCCATGACCTCAGGACCTTTTTTTATTTTCTTACCCTGGAGGAGCCCGCTTTTGCGTCCATTGAGCCCGGCGCTTTTTCAGCGGAGGATCTTGCCCGCATCACCCTGAGGAACCTGGAACGCTATCAGGATTATCTAAGGCAGTATGTCCGGCCGGACTACAACGGGAAGCGGCTGTTTGACGAGGACAGCGACGATGTGCGTCTGACAATGAACGATGAGGCGGCGATTGCGCGCAAGCTGTCCGCCGTCAGGTCGTTTTTCAAATATTTGTATACCCATGAGATCATCCCGGAAAACGTGACCGAAAAGCTGAAAATGCCCAAGCTTCACGAAAAGCCGATCATTTACCTGGACAGGGACGAGGTGTACCGGATGCTTGAAGCCGCGGAAACCGGCGAAGGCCTGGGCGAAAGGCAGAAAAAATACGCCGAAAACACCAGGGTCAGGGACCTGGCCATACTGTGCCTGCTGGTGGGCACCGGGATCCGCGCCAGCGAACTGATCGGGATGGACCTGGACGACGTGGACATCGAAAGAGGCGCCTTTGCCGTCACACGGAAGGGCGGAAACCGGGTGATCCTGTATTTCAACGACGGGGTAAAGGAAGCGCTGGCGGACTACCTGGCCCGGAGAAACAAAATACGGGCCGCGGAGGGCCATGAAAACGCCCTCTTCCTTTCGCTGCAGAAAAAGCGCATCAGCGCCAGGGCGCTGCAGGACCTGGTAAAAAAATACGCCTCGGCCGCGGCTCCGCTGAAGGACCGGCTCAGCCCCCATAAGCTGCGCTCGACGTTCGGCACCAACCTTTACCGGGAGACCGGGGACATTTATCTGGTGGCCACATCCCTGGGGCATTCCAACGTGAACACAACCAGAAAGCATTATGCTGCGGCGGACGAGGACAAGCGCCGAGCCGCCGCGGCGCGGGTCACCTGGGTGGATCCGAAGCGCAAATAAAAGAAAACAAAAAAACCGCGTTCCGGCGCCATGTCCGGGACGCGTTTTTTTAGCCCTTTGGGTACCGGACAGGGGCGTTACAGCGTCGGCCTGCCGTCGATGAATACCTGGATGGCACGGGCCTGGATATCCATGAGGGGGTTGGAAGAAAAGACGGCGATATCGGCGTCCTTGCCGACATCCAGGGATCCGACGCGGGAATCGATGCCCGCCACCCTGGCGGGGTTCAGGGTAATGGCTTTCCACGCGTCCTCTTCTTCCATGCCCGCGCGGACCGCCAGTCCGGCGGCGAGAGCCAGGTGCTCCAGCGGGATGACCGGCGCGTCGGTGATGATGCATACCGTCAGGCCGGCCTTCGCAAGGATGCCCGCGGTCTCGAACGATTTGTTTTTCAGTTCAAATTTGCTCTTTCCGCCGAGGGTCGGACCGACCAGCACCGGCCGTCCCGCTTTGATCAGGCGGTCCGTGATCAGGTGCCCTTCGGTGCAATGGTCCAGGGTCACGTCCACGCCGAATTCCTCCGCGATCCTCAGGACGGTCAGGATATCGTCAGCGCGATGGGCATGGGCTTTCAGCGGAATCTCCTTCCGGATGACGGGGAGCATTGCCTCGAGCTCAAAATCATAGGGGCGCTTCCCGTCGTTTTCCTTTTCCGATTTTTCAATCTCCCGGGCGTAATTCGCGGCTTTCCAAAGGGTCTCCCTGAGCAGGGCGGCGATGGCCATCCGTGTCACAGGCTCCTTTCGCCCGTTTTGCCCGTAACAGCCCTTGGGGTTTTCTCCGAAGGCGACCTTCATCGCCACCGGGTCCTTCAGGACCATGCTGTCCGCCTGGTTTCCGATGAGCTTGACCGCGAGGAACGTTCCTCCGATTACATTGGCGGACCCGGGGCCGGTCACGGCTGTGGTAACGCCGCCGCGCCGCGCTTCCTCAAAGGCCGGGTCCATGGGGTTCAGGCCGTCGATTCCGCGCATCTGCGGGGTTACCGGCGCGCTTGTTTCGTTGTAATCGGCGCCTTCCCAGCGGACAGCGGTTTCGTCCAGGCCGATGTGGGTGTGGGCGTCGATCAGCCCGGGGGTGATATAGCCTCCGCCCGCGTCGAAGACTTCGCACCCCTCCGGCACGGGAAGGCCGCTGCCGACGGCGGCGATTCTGCCGTTGTCGATAAGAACGGCTCCGCCTGGGATGTCGCCGTGGGAAACTGTTTTGACAAGTCCGTTTCTGATCATGAACATGGATTATTTCTCCCCTCCGTTTACAGTTGTATGGAAAGACTCCTGCGCTGTCCCGCGGAATTTTCGCCGTCCGATGGTTTGAAAAAGCCATAAAAGAAACTGAAAAGGGCACTGCCGCGAGGACAGTGCCCGTTGAATGCGGGAAAGTGATTATCTCTTGACGCGGGCGCCGGCGCCTCCCATGATGGCCTCAACCTCGTTTTTATGGGCCATGGAGGTATCGCCGGGGGTGGTCATGGCAAGGGCCCCGTGCGCGGCGCCGTAATTGACCGCCTTCTCGGGATCGCCGGTGGAAATCAGGCCGTACACGAGGCCGGAAGCGAAGGAATCGCCGCCGCCGACGCGGTCCATGATCTCCAGGCCGTCATAGGCCTTGGAAAGATAGATTTCACCGTCGGCCCAGCAGAGCGCCTTCCAGTCGTTGACGGTGGCGGTTTTGACGGTGCGGAGGGTGGTGGCGACCACCTTGAAGTTGGGATAGGTCTTGGCCGCCTCGTTAATCATCTTCTTGTAGCCGTCGATATTCAGTTCCTTCAGGTTGGCGTCGTTGCCTTCGATCTGGAAACCGAGGCAGGCGGTGAAGTCTTCCTCGTTGCCGATCATGACGTCCACATACCTGGCGATTTCGCGGTTGACTTCCTGGGCCTTTTTCTGTCCGCCAATGGCGCTCCACATGGAGGGGCGGTAGTTGAGGTCGTAGGAAACCACGGTGCCGTATTTCTTGGCGGCTTTGATGGCGGCGATGGCGGTTTCAGATGCTTCCTCGGAAAGGGCGGCGTAGATGCCGCCGGTGTGCAGCCAACGGACGCCGAGGGTGCCGAAAATGTAATCGAAATCGAAATCCTCGGGACGGCATTTGGAAATGGCGGTGTTCGCCCGGTCGGAGCAGCCCACGGCGCCGCGGATGCCGAAGCCGCGTTCGGTGAAATTGAGGCCGTTGCGGCAGATACGGCCGATGCCGTCGGTCTTCATCCATTTGATCAGCGAGGTATCAACGCCGCCCTGCATGATAAAGTCTTCCATCAGGTAACCGACTTCGTTTTCGGCGAAAGCGGTGATTACGGCGGTCCTGAGGCCGAAGCATTTGCGCAGGCCGCGGATTACGTTATATTCGCCGCCTCCTTCCCAGGCGCGGAAGGACCGTGCGGTGCGGATACGACCCTCGCCGGGATCCAGACGGAGCATGATTTCGCCAAGGCTGACGGCGTCAAACTTGCATTCATTTGCGGGGCGCAGATTCATGTCCATGGGCTTTTTCCTCCTTGGTTGAAAGACCGTGTATTTTGATTGGGACATCAGTATCATAACATGAAAACCGTTGCAATTCAATGACAAATCAGCCAAATCCGACAAATTCGGCAATTCAGGATAAAAAAACGGGGCCTGACCGGGAAATCAGGCCCCTGACGGAATGATAATTATTTGTTTTCTTCCTTGACGGTCTCTCCCGCAAGGTTGGTGTAAACCACCTTGAGCAGGACGTCCTCGCCGTTGTAGACGTATTCCACCTTCGAATATCCGCCTTTGATCTCCGTCACCTCGCCTTTTGCGTCGAAATAGGTGATCACATGAACCTTGCCGCTTTCGGTAAAGGTCTGGGTATAAGCGGCGTATCCGTTTTTGTGCTGAATGGGAGCGTGATTCGTATCATAGAAGGCCTGGCGGATGATATGCTTATGCTCGTCATATTCGCGGTAAAGGTAAGCATAGCCGGAGGAGCATATCACCGGATTCCCGTTCGCGTCACGGTATGCGAATTCGCTGACGTTGCCGTATTCGTCATAGGCGCGCCCCTGAATCTCATATCCCGCGGAACATTTCACCGGCCGGTCGTTTTCGTCGAGGTAACGGTATTCCGATACCCTGCCGTTTTCGTCGTAGGCGATTTCCTGAGCGACGAAGACGTTGCCGGTGGGGCTGACAGGCGCGCCGTCGACGCCATACCATTTTTCGTAGACAACCTGCCCCTTGTCGTCATACCTGCGGTCGATGCCGGCGTACTTGTTTTTGCTGAGGGCAGGCAGACCGTCGGCGCCGTAGTACCGTTCGGAGACGACCTTGGCCACAGGCTCGCCGTCCGCGCCGAACCAAGCCTGTCTCGTCTCATACTTCGTATTGCCCAGGTACTCGGTCCGCACCGACGCGTAGCCGTCCTTGATTACAATGGGATTCCCGTCCGCGTCCAGATAACAAACGTAAGTCACCCGTTTGCTGTCGTTGTATTCCCTACGGATGCCGCAGTAGCCTTTCGGCATTTCGAAGGGCTGGCCGTCGACCCCGAAATAAGTCTCCAGCACAACGTTTTTGCTGCCGTCATATTCACGGCGGAGATATGCATAGCCCGAGGTGCAGGGGATCGGCACGCCGGAAGCGTCACGATAGGCATATTCGGCTACGTTGTCCTTTTCGTCATAGATCCTGCCCTGGATCTCGTAGCCTGCGGAGCATTTTACAGGCCGGTCATTTTCGTCAAGGTAGCGGTATTCTGACACCTTACCGTTGTCGTTGTAGACAATCTCCTGGGCCACATAGGTGTTGCCGCTGGGATTAATGGGAGCGCCGTCGATTCCGTACCATTTTTCATAGACAACCTGTCCCTTGTCATTATACCTCCTGTCGATGCCCGCGTACTTGTGCAAAGGGTCAATTGCCCGTCGATGCCGTAATACCTTTCGGATATGACCTTGTAATTTTCGTCGTAGGTCTTCTCGATGGCGGCGTAGTATTTATTGGGCGCCACAGGCTCGCCGTCCGCGCCGAACCAGGCCTGTGTGACCGGGTACTTCGTTCTGCCCAGGTACTGGGTGCGCACCGAGGCATAGCCTTCACTGATGACCACAGGATGCGCGTTTCCGTCAAGGTAGCAGACCAGGGTCGGCTGCTTATATTCGTTGTACTCCCGGCGGATACCGCTGTATCCCTTGGCGTTCACGAAGGGCTGGCCGTTCTGGTCAAAATACTGTTCGAGCGTGACGTTCCCGTTTTCGTCGTATTCCCTGGCAACAACGGCGTAGCCTGCTTTGCAGACGGCGGGCTTCGTGTCTGTGCCGTAATATTTTTCGGCGGTGACCCTGCCCCGGTCGTCATAGCTGCGCTCGATAATGGCGTAATAGCCGTTGGGAGCGACAAAGGCGCCGTGATCGTCATACCAGGCTTCCAGGGTGACCTGCGCGGAGGAACCGGCGTATTCCGTATGCTTTTCGGCGTATCCCTCCGATATCATGAAGGGACCGCCGTTTTCGTCAAGATAGCGGATCAGCGTCACGCGGCCGTAATCGTTGTATTCCCTGTGAAGCCCCGCGCCGTTTTTCGTTATGACCGGCTTGCCGGAATGGTCAAAATACCATTCGTCGGTGACTTTTCCGTTTTCGTCACAGGCAAGGCGAAGAATCTGGTAACCGGCGGCGCAGGCGATCGGCTCAAAGTCCGCGGTCATATACCGGAGGCAGACGGCGTTGCCTTTTTCGTCGTATTCCGTTTCCATGGCCTGGTAGGTGTCCCCGTCGGGATTGAAAGGCTGTCCGTCGGCATTATACCATGACGTATACACGGGGCGGCCCTGGGCGTCGTATTCGTTATAGATTCGGGCATAGCCTTTTTTGCAGGGTGTCAGGGCGTTGTTTTCGTCGTAATAGCTTTCCATGGCCACACGGCCCTGGGTGTCGTATTCGTAGCCGACCGCCGCGTAATAGCCGTTGGCGCGCACCGGCTGCCCCGAAGCGTCGTACCAGGCCTGCCTGGAAACCAGTTTGGAATCGCCCGCGTAATCGGTCTCCACCGAAGCATAGCCGCCGGAAATCATGACGGGCAGCGAATCGGCGCCCAGGTATGTCGTAAGGACGGTGCGGCCGTTTTCGTCATACTTCCTGGAAATGCCGGCGTATCCCTTGGATACGGTGAACGGCGTCATTTCCGCGTCGAAATATGTTTCCATGACGACGAGGTTTTTGTCGTTGTAAGCGCGGCGAAGAACGGCGTATCCGTTTTTGCAGGGCGTCAGGTTCCCGGAGCCGTCAAGGTAGCGGTATTCGGTGACGTTGTCTTTTTCATCGTAATCCTGCTCCATGCTGACGTACAGGTCGCCGGCAAAGCCGGGAATCCCGTTTTCGTCAAACCAGCTGACAAATACCGCGCGGCCTTTATCGTCGTACCTGCGGATAATCCCGCCGTAGCCGTTCTTGCTGGCGGCCGGCAGGCCGTCCGCACCGTAATATTTTTCAAGGATAATCCTGCCGTTTTCGTCGTACTGCCTTTCGATCGTCGCATAATACCCGTTTGCGCACAGGGGCATGCCTTCCGTATCGTACCAGGTCCTGTGGCTCATCAGCCCCGAAACTGGGTCGTATCCGGTGCGGACCATGGCGTAACCCGAGGAGCCGATGATTAATCTCCCGTTGGCGCCGAAGAAGCGTTCCTCGACAATGTTTCCTCTTTCGTCGTATTCCCGGGTAATGCCGGCGTATCCTTTGGCGCAAAGAACGGGCTTATTATATTCGTCAAAATAGGACTCGCTTGTCACCTTGCGGTTTTCGTCATAGACCCGCCGGATGACGGCATACCCTTCGGCGGATTTCACGGGATGGCCTTCGCCGTCTTCGTAACGCTGCTCCGTACAGTTCCCATTTTCATCATAGGACTGCCGTAAGGCGGCGTATGTGTTGCCGGAAGGGTTGGCGGGCTTTCCGTCCGCCCCGTACCAGACGGTCAGAACGGGCTTTCCGCTGTCGTTGTATTCCCGGTATATGGAGGCCCAGCCTTTTTCGCCCGGGACGGGATTCCCGTCCGCGCCGAAATAGCTTTCAAGCTTTACGTTGCCTTTATCGTCATATTCCCTTGTCATTGCGGACCGGTATCCGTCCGGTGCGATGGGCTTTCCGTCGACGCCGTACCATTCCCAGCGTACGATTTCGCCGCTTTCCGGATCGTACCGGTTCCTCAGCTCGGCGTAGCCCGCCTTGCAGAGAACGCGCTGGCCGTTTTCGTCGAAATAAACGATATCGACGACCTGATCTCCCTCGCCGAAGATGCGGGCCGCGCTGCAGTAGGTCTCTCCTTCCAGTCCGGGGAGGCCGTCCGGCTGGTACCAGGTGGTCAAGACCGGCCGTTTTTCGGTGTCGTACACCTGGTCGATCCTTGCGTAGCCTTTTGTGCGGTTTACGGGCCTGCCCTGGGTGTCGAGATACCTTTCGGAGGCGATGTTCCCGTTTTCGTCATATTCCCTGGTCAGCGTGGCATAGCCCGCGCTGATGGCGACGGGGGCGCCGCCGCCGTCCAGATAACGGATGACCGACACGCGTCCGCCGTCGTCATAATTATAATTCATGCCGGAGTATCCGCCGCTCACCGCCGCGGGTGTTCCGTCCGCGTTATAATAGCGTACCGTGCTCACCTTGCCGTTCGGCCCGTATTCCTGGCGGATCATGTGGTATCCTCCGACGGCGAGGGGGTTGCCGTCGGCGCCGAAATACCTTTCCTCAAGAACCCTGTTTTTGTCGTCCACGATGCGGAAAAGAGAGGCGTACCCCTTCTTCAGCGTCATGGGACTGCCGTCGTAGCCGAAATAGTATATGGTGTAGCTGTTCTTGTCGACGCCGTATTTTGTCTCGGTGTATGCATATTCGGTCTTCTTTGGCGTCATCAGAGCCATGTCGGCGGTAAAATAGCGAACCGATATCTGCCTGCCCTGGGGATCGTAGGCATATTCGATCATGGCGTAACCGTTGGCGGTGTTGATGAGGCTGCCGTCAGGGCCGTACCAGGAGCGGCTGGTCAGGCGGCCGCCTTTGTCGAAGACGCTTTCCCTGCGGAAATAGCCTTCGCTGTTGAGCGTGGGTTTGCCCTTCAGATAGTAACTGACCGTGGCCTCCTTCCCCCCGGCGTAGGTCGTACGGACTTCGGACGCTCCGAGCGCTTCGTCTGACGCGGCCTGAGAGGATTTGTTGGACGAATAATAGATTACCTTGGTCGTCCGGCCGGAAAAGTCGTATTCGTAAACCTTGCCGGCGTATCCGCCGCTGCAGGAGGTAAGCGAACCGTTCGAACCATAGTACCATTCTTCGGTCAGCCTTTTCTTGTCTCCGTAGGTATAAACGACCCTGTGGTAGCCCTCCGCGCAGTCGGTCCTGTTGTGATTGGCGTCGTAATATATTTCCTCAGTCAAAAGGCCGCGGGAATAGGTCCGGTTGAACTGGGCATAACCCAGCGACGGCACGTTGATCGGGTTCCCGTCTTTTCCCAGGTACACTTGCATGCCGATCTTTCCGCCGCTTGCATAGGTTTTTTTCCAGCCGGCGTAACCGTCGGACGTGATTACGGGTTTACCGGCTCCGTCAAGGTAATACTCTTCGACAACCTGGCTGCCTTTTTTGACCTGGCTGATGCCGCTGTAGCCTTTTTTGTTCACAAAAGGGGTCCCGTCGGCACAGGTATATCTGCGGGTTGTCGTGGTTCCGGCGTAGGTATAGCTGCAGACAGCCCATCCGTCCGGGCCGTTCATGGCTTTGCCGGCGGCGTCGAAATAGGCGATCCTGGTGACGTTGTCCTGATTCACATCATACACGCAGGAAGCGTAGCCGACGGAGGGATTCAGCACGGGCTTTCCGTCGGCGCCGTAATACCGGGTCAGCGTTTTGTATTTGAAATTATAGCTGTATTCGTAAACGGCCTTCGCCCAGACGCGATTCCCCCCGAACAGCGACCCGTCGGCAGAGGTGTACTGCTCGGAAATCAGATAGAGGGAACCTTTTGAATTGGCCTTGTATTCCGCGTCATACCGCGCGTAAAGGTTATCGGAAGAGACAAGCCGCCCATCGGCGCCGTAATGGACGATCGAACGGATATTTCCGTCGGTATAGGCGGTTTTTTCCTCAAAAAACCCCTCGGGCCCGACGGCGGGAGCGTCCGCCGCGGTGTAGTAGGCTTGGGAAATAACCCTCTTCCCTTCGTAGGTGTAAACGCAGCGGCAGAAGCCCGATAGCGCGTTCACGGGAAGGCCCTTATCGTCCTGGTATTCGTACTGGAGCAGCCGGCCCGCTTTGTATGTGTAGATGACCTGGGCATACCCGAGGTCGTCGGCCATCGTCAGTTCGCCGTTCCTGTTCAGGTAGCGGACCGCTTCGACCCTTCCGGCGGAGGAATACTGGTAATCCGCCTGAAGCAGCCCGGAGACCTCGGCGCAGGCGCAGAAGGCAAAAGACAGCATCAAAAGCAGGAAAAGAAGCGCAGCAGGTGCTTTTTTCATAAACGGGTTCTCCTCTCAATGGGTTTCCGACGCGGGCGCGGCGAAAAAACGTGCCGGTATTTGCCTTCGCCGGAAGCTATATTATATTTTACTTTATATTGTATATATTTGCAATGACCTTTTGCTGTTCAGAAGGTTTACAATTTGTTTTTACTCGTGTAAAATATATAAGAATATACC
This sequence comes from uncultured Eubacteriales bacterium, assembly GCA_902789365.1. Lineage (GTDB taxonomy): Bacteria > Bacillota > Clostridia > Christensenellales > Aristaeellaceae > RUG756. The sequence continues at coordinate 35,557 of CADANQ010000004.1, read as the reverse complement.
CATACCGGCTTTGAAACCGGTGGAAAAGGACGGATTCGCGATGCCTCCGAAACTGATCCGGCAGATGCTCGCCTCGCAGATTTTTTCCGCGCTTACGGTGTCGGTCTGTCTTCTGATCGACAACATTATGATCAACCGTTTCCTCGGCATCAACGCCATCGCCGCCTATGAGCTTTCCAATCCGCTTCTCCTTTCCATCGGGGCGATAGGCGGCATGCTTTCCGCCGGGATTCAGGTGGTGTGTTCCAAATCCCTCGGGAGCGGCTCACAGGAGGAAACCAACAAGGGCTATTCCACGGCGGTCGTGATTTCTCTGACGGTTTCCGTTGTGTTCATGGTGCTGGTGCTTGTCCTCCGGTCGCTCCTTGCCAGGATCGTCGGCGCCGGGACCTCCGGAGAGATCCACAACAACACCGTCGGTTACCTCGCCGGCTTTTCCATCGGCGCGCCGGGCTCGATGTTCGCTTTGATCCTGGTTCCGTTCCTGATGATGTCCGGCAAAAATACCCTTCTGATCGCCGCAGTGGTGGGCATGACCGTTTCGGATGTCGCCTTTGATTTTCTGAACGTTCTTGTATTCCACGGCGGCATGTTCGGAATGGGGCTTGCCTCGGCGCTCAGCTATTATGTCGCCGTGATCATCGGGCTTGGGTATTTCCTGTCGAAAAAAAGCGTTTTCCGCTTTTCCTTCTCCCGCTTCAGCTTTGCCAAAGCCTGCGAGCTTTTCAAGGGCGGGATCCCGACGGCCTTCAATATGGCTTCGTCCATTATTCTGGTGTTTTTCCTCAACCGCATGTTTATGAGGTCCGAAGGCGGCGGGGCGGCCGCAGTCGCCGCTTATGCCGTTGCCAGCGGGATCATGAACGCCAGCAACAGCATCAGCACCGGGATGAGCGGCGTTTCGCTGACGCTTTCCGGCATCCTTTACCAGGAGGAAGACCGGAACGGCCTGAGGAACGTTCTTTTCCTCCTGCTCAGGTGGAGCGTGTTCATCGGCCTGTGTGTCTGTATCGTCCTTGTTATCTTCGCGCCTTTTTTCGTGGGTCTTTTTCTTCCCGAACAGAACGAGACGCAAAAGATGGCTATCCTCGGTGTCAGGCTGCTGGCATCGGGTCTGATCCCCTGCTGCGCCGCCAACGCGCTGAAAAGCTTCTACCAGGGGACGGGACGCGTCCTTCTGACCGAGATTTTCTCCTTTTGCGAAGGCGCCGTTTTCCCCTGCCTTGCGGCGCTCCTTATGCTCCGGCTTGTCGGGCTCGACGGGCTCTGGCTCAATTTTGTAATCGGGGAGATCGTTACCCTTTCGGCCGTTTTCCTCTTCACGCATTTCAGGAAAAACGCCGTTCATGACGATATGCCCCGTTTTATGCTTCTGGATCCTTCCTTCGGCGTTGAAAAAAACGATCTGCTTGAGGCGGAGATCAGAACCATGGAGGATGTTTCCTCCGTATCGGAGGCGGCGGAACTGTTCTGCTCAAGACACGGGCAAAGCGCCCGGTTTTCAAACCGCATTGCCGTCTGCGTGGAGGAGCTGGCCGCGAATACGGTTTCTTACGGCTTCACTCCCGGCGGCGGCAATCATCTGTCCATCCGCATCCAGCACAAGAACGACAAATGGGTCCTCCGCTTCCGGGACGACTGCTCGGGCTTTGATCCCGTCAGCTATATCCCTCCCGAGGAAGAGGGCAAGGGGATGGGGATCCGGCTTGTCACGGCGATGGCCGACGATATCCGCTACACCTACTCCCTGAATCTCAACAACCTGACTTTGGTCCTGGACGGTTCGAAAGACCGCGTACCGTACGAAAAATAACCTATTTATAAATTGTATCGTCAAAGGAGAAATGCATTGTGGAAGCCGTACTGAAGGTGTTGGGGATCCTGCTTTTCGACACGTACAGCTGGCACGGGATTGCCCTGGCCGCGCTCCTGATCGCCGGCTACTGGGGCATGTTCAAAAAGTCCGGCGTCGATCCCAGGTGGGCGCTGGTGCCCTGCGTAAGGGATTACATGTTTTCCAAATGCGCGGGACGCGAACCGGAGGGCCGCGTTCTGTTTATTATCAATGCCCTGACGCTTGTGATGGATCTGATCCTGACAATTATAGAAGTCAAATTCGAGGAAGAACAGGGCAGCACTCTTGTTTTGGCTCTGTCCGCCCTGGCGTTCGTTCTTCTGATCGTCAAAGCGGTATACCATATCCGGATATGCAGCGGAATCGTCCAGATGTATCATGCCAACGGCTGGTGGATGTGGCTGTGGCTCTTCATTACCGGTCTGCCGGCGGTCATCTGGGGCTTCAATCCCAAATATCAGCCGGAAATCCAGGCCGAAGACCTGACGAGAATGTCCCTGGACACACTCTCCGGCGTCAGCGTCGCGGGAATGAAGGACGGCCTGACAGTCAACCTGGAGGAACGTACGGCCAAGGAGTTTTTCCAGAAGAAATATCTCCTTCGCGACATCCATATGTATATCAAGCCCGGGCATATGGTCCTTCTGCTGGGCGGTTCCGGCGCCGGCAAGACCACGTTCCTCAACGCCGTCAACGGATATGAGAAAGCAAAGGCAAAGGTGACCCTCAACGGCGGCGATATCTACGGGGAATACAAAAAAATGCAGTATGAGATCGGTTTTGTCCCCCAGCAGGAATTGATGCGCGGAAAGGACACGGTCTACAGGACGCTGACGGACGCGTCGCGCCTGCGCCTGCCCAGGGATCTGTCCCGCAAGGACCGCAGAGCCCGTGTGGAAGAGGTGATGCGGATTTTCGGCCTGACGCCCGTACGGGGCAACCTGGTGGAAAAACTGTCCGGAGGCCAGAAGAAGCGCCTGTCCATCGCCCTTGAATTCATATCGAATCCGTCCCTTTTCATCCTTGACGAGCCTGACAGCGGTCTGGACGGCGTCATGGCCAGGGAACTGATGGAACAGCTTCGGATGATTGCCGACCAGGGAAAGATCGTCATCGTCATCACCCATACCCCCGACCGCGTCATCGATTTGTTTGACGATGTGATCGTGCTGGCCAAGGATTCAAACCGCACCGGTCGCCTTGCGTTCTTCGGGAGCATCGAGGAAGCGCGGAGCTTCTTCGGGAAGCAGACGATGGAACAGATCGTCATGACCATCAACCGCCGGGAAGAGGGCGGCGAAGGACGCGCGGACGAATTTATCACCAAGTATGCGGAGGTACAGCATGCATAACAATCAGGCAACGGCCAACAAGTCCGGGCATCTGGTCCATATCCGCCACCGCGGGCGCGGTCCCCAGGTGATTATCTATCTTGGCAAGCTGCTGAGGATGTTCCTGTATCAGAACGACTGGAAGGTCCTCCCCATGGCGGCGATTATCGCGGCCCTGGTATCCATGGTGATTAAAAAAGACTTTTTCCTGACGATGGAAGGCGAGCTGAAAGGCTCCTTCGCCCTAACCTGCGTCGCCATCTGGAACGGCTGCTTTAATTCAATCCAGGTCATCTGCCGTGAAAGGAGCATCCTGAAGCGCGAACACCGGGCCGGGCTGCATATTTCGTCCTATGTGGCGTCGCACATGATTTACCAGGCGCTTCTGTGTCTGGTGCAGAGCGGCATTACGATTTATGTCCTGATCATCATGGGCGTCAAGATCCCGATGGACAAGGGCCTGATTACGATTTCGACGGCGGTCGATCTGACCATCACCGTTTTCCTCGTCTCCTTTGCCTCGGACATGCTGTCCCTTCTGATTTCGGCCATTGCGCATTCCACGACGACGGCCATGACCATCATGCCCTTCGTTCTGATCTTCCAGCTGGTTTTCTCCGGCGGAATCTTCAACCTGCCCGCGTGGTCCGAGCAGATCTCCCACTACACCATATCAAGCTATGGCCTGAAATGCTTTGCCGCCCAGTCGGACTATAACAACTCGCCGATGGTCACATTGTGGAATACGCTGGTCAAGATGAAAAGCTCCGAAATCGGAGGCACCTATACCGTCGGGCAGGTCCTGGATCTCCTGGAAGACAAGGACAACGGCGTGATGACCGAGCTTCGCAGCCGGGAGATCGACGCGACCTTTACCGTCGGCGAGCTGTGGGATGTTCTTGCAAGCTCGGAGACCGTAAATGGGATCCTCGACCGGAAGATCGACGCCTCGATGACCGTCGGCGAAATACTCACCGTCCTCAGGACCGACGAAAACTGCGCTTCCTTCCGCGATATCAATCTCGGCTTCGGCACCGTCGGGGAGCTTCTTAAAATCCTCGACGAAGAACTTGAAGGAACGGAGCTGAAGGAACTGCAGATCGGGAGGGATTTCACCCTGCGCGAAGCGCTGGAGCTTTTCAAGGTCGAGGATGGCACGAGCAAGTACAGGGACATCTCCGTGGGACGGACCTTCACCCTGGGCGATCTCATTGACGCGATCATCACCAACCCGGACATTCAGGCCCGCCGTGACCAGCCGTTTACGCTGAAGATCACCGTCGGCCAGCTGATTGATCTGATAGGCGAGGATACTTTGAAGGAATATGTTCAGAGTAAAACCGCGCAGATCAGCCATATCGACGCGTATGAGAAAAACGTGGGCAATGTGGTTAATTACTGGCTCGTTTTTATCTTCTTTGCCATGCTTTACGCCCTTCTGTCCGTCATCGTCCTTGAATTCATCGACAAGGACCGCAGGTGATTCTATCCCCTGCGTGTACTTTCGGGAACGGCGCTCTCCGGAGCGCCGTTCCCGTGAAGGTATGATTGAGGAGAAGCGGAATGAAGAGCCCTGTCCGAATACTCAAGGAATTTTACATCAAAAAAGAGGAAGCATACCGTTCGGAGTTTCTGTTCCATGACAATGAGGTCCAGGCCAACAGGACCATGTTCAGCGTGCTTCTGATCAGCGGCGTCCTGCTTGTCATGGTCTGGGCGGCGGTTCGCGTTCACCTTTTTCCGGTCACGGGCAGGATCATCGACCGTGCCACGATCTTCGGTTCGCTCCAGGTGATGGCGGCCGCCGTGGTTTGCCGCGCCGTCAGGAACGATGCCTGGTGGCTCAAGTATTTCCTGCTTGTTTCGCTTGTGGTCGTCTATGCCCGACTGGACGGAATGCTGACCCATAAGGTCGCCGTTTTGATGGTAATCCCGGTTATTTGTTCCAGCAGGTATTTCTCCGGAGTTCTTACAAAAACGATCGCTTGCCTTACCGTCGCGGTTTTCGCTTTTTCCACGTATTTCGGAGCGGTCAGGGGCTGGGTCGACCTGAACAACGTGACCCTCCCCGTCGGAACGGTGCTGACGCTTACGGACAACTGGATTGCCAGCGGCCTGAAGGAAGTGTCATATGACGTAGGCGCCTATGTGCGCAACTCCTATCTGTTTTCGTTCCTGCCGCGCTGCCTGATGTTTGTGATTGCCGCGGTTATCAGCGCGGATATCGCAGAGCGCGGCCGCAAAATGGTTCTGGCTCAGAAGACCATGAGCGAGAACAACACCCGCATCGAGACGGAGCTTCAGCTGGCCAAGGGAATCCAGGCGGCCATGCTGCCGGATTCTTCCCCTCCTTTTCCCGGCCACGGGGAAATCGATATCTGCGCCAGCATGGCTCCGGCCAGGGAAGTCGGCGGGGATTTTTATGATTTCTTTTTCATCGACGATACCCGCCTGGCCCTTGTCATCGCCGACGTATCGGGCAAAGGGGTCCCTGCCGCGCTGTTTATGATGGCTGCGAGGATCATGATCCGCGACGGCATCCTTGCGGGAGGAAGCCCCGCCGATATCCTGTCGTCCGTCAACGGGCGAATCACCGCGAACAACAAGGCGGAGATGTTCGTGACGGTCTGGCTCGGCATCCTGGATACCGCGACAGGCGTCGTCCGGGCGGCCAACGCCGGCCACGAGTATCCCGCAATCCTTAAAGACGGAAAATTCGAACTGTTCAGGGAAAAGCACGGGCTGCCCGTCGGCGTCATGGACGGCGCCGAATATACGGAATATGATCTGGCCCTCGGGAAAGGTGAGATTCTGTTTTTGTATACCGACGGCGTTACCGAGGCCACGGATCCGCAGCAGGAACTGTTCGGCACGGACAGGATGCTTAAATCGCTCAACAGGAAACCCGGCGCGGACCCCGAAAACCTTCTGGAAATCATAAGGACCGACGCCGCAAGGTTTGTCCGGGGCGCTCCACAGTTTGACGATATGACCATGCTGTGCGTCCGATACAACGGGCGCGGCGATTCCGTCTGAGGCAATGGCCGCGGCGCCGGAAAAATCCGCCTCGAACCGAAGGCTATCCTGCCTTCGCCGGCGTTCAGACCTTATGCAAGAAAGTACGCTTTTTTACCGATTCGGCTCTCTTAAGAGGATAATATAACAGCGGGGCCGTGTTCCGCGCGCCGCGGAAGGGCCCACAGGAAGGATGATTGTATGATATCTGACATGATTGAAATCAGGAACAGCGGAGACGGGCAGGACAGGGCCCTTGCCGAAGCGGAAAAAGCCGCCGCGTGGTGCGAACTGACGCCGAAAGAAACGCTGCGGGCCAGGCTGATCGCCGAAGAAATGATGAGCATGATCCGCTCCCTGTCCGGCGAGGTGAACGCCTGTTTCCGGATCGAGTGCGAAGGAAAGACGATGACGTTTTTTCTGACCAGTTCCATTCTGATGAACGGAGCGACCCGCGAGGAGCTTATCAACACCTCCACTTACAATGAAAACGACGCGGCCAAAGGGTTCCTTGGCCGCCTGAGAGATTTTTTCGAGCGCGCGATGCTTTCCGGCGCGGGTTCCTATGTGTTTGCCGAAAACGCCGCCGAGCAGCCCCTTCCCCCGCCGGATGTTCGGGTTTCGTTTGATCCCGGATGGGATCACTATGAGCGCTCCATCCTGAAGAACGTCGCCGACGAGATCCGCATCGGGATTCGCGGGAACCAGGTGGAGATGTCCGTAAAAGTATCCTTTGCGAAATAAGCTTAAAACGACCGGCGGGTTTCCGTTTTCAGGAAATCGAGCAGGGCGGAAACCGCCCTGGCCCTGTGGGAATGGGTTTCCTTGAAGGAGATGGGCAGAGACGCCGTGGTGTGTCCGCCGGAATCCTCGGATACGAAGATCGGGTCATACCCAAAGCCGTTTTCACCGGACGCTTCCATGGCGATGGTTCCCTTCCATATTCCCTTGAAATAGTGTTCCTTGCCCTCGGGACTGATCAGACAGATACAGCATACAAAGCGCGCGCTTCTGTCGCTTTTGCCCCTCAGCGCGGACAGGATGGCCTGCCGCCGTTCGCGCTCCGTTTCCAGTCCCAGGTACCTGGCACTGTAGATTCCGGGAGCGCCGCCAAGCGCGCTGACCTCGAGACCGCTGTCATCCGAAATCACCCATCCGCCGGTCAGCTGATGGACCGCCCGGGCCTTCAGAAGGGCGTTTTCCTCAAAAGTCGTCCCGGTCTCCTCAACGTCGATGCGGATTCCTTTTTCAGACTGGGAAAACACCGTGAACCCGAGGGGTTCCAGAATCTCGCGGTATTCCGCCATTTTGCCGCGGTTATTGCTCGCAACGGTCAGTTCCATTTTTTAACTCCCCTGGTTGTTTTTCGCCGGGAAAGATGTCTTTCCCGGCGGTTTTTATCTTCCGGTCCAGGAAATAACGATCACAGGTTTTCCCTGATCCTGCGGATCATATCCTCGTATTCGCTGTCGGTCAGCTTCTTCAGGCCGGGGTTCATCTGAAATACCCCGCCCCATTCGAATTCGTCCCTGTATTTGGGAACCAGGTGCACGTGAAGGTGGCAGCCGGTATCGCCGTACGCGCCGTAATTCACCTTGTCCGGATGGAACGCGGCGTGAATCGCTTTGGCCGCCCGGTTGACGTCTTCCATAAAAGCGGCGCGTTCTTCGGCGCTGATGTCGACGATTTCACTGACGTGATCCTTATACGCCACGATGCAGCGCCCAGGATGGCTCTGTTCGCGGAAAAGGATCAGCGAAGAAACCTTCAGGTCGCAGATAAAGATGCCGAAAGCATCCAGGTGCTCGTCCCTCATGCAGTAGCCGCAATTGACGTCCTTCATTTTCATTTCCTCCCATGGTTGTTATCGGTCTGATTTGCGCGGTGATACCTTGTTTGCTGTCGTTTATTTGGGCGGGGATCGGAAAATCAGTCCACGGTCACGCCCGCCATGGTCATCAGGGCGTCCATATTGCTTAAGACAGTGACCGCGGGCAGAACGACGTTGTTCTCCAGGCGATAGTCGTAACCGTTCAGGATCAGCACCATCACAACGCCGTTCTCCTTTTGATAATACACGTTTGAGGAAAGTCCCCCGTACCTCCCCTGGTGACCGTACCAGGTCCCGCCGGGGAACCGGTCCAGGCGGACCTGCCCCAGGCCGTAGGGGCTTTGGGCCGGGGTCGTGTCGGATTCCATCAGGCGGACGGTGCTCTCATTCAGAATCCTGACGCCGCCGTATGTGCCTCCGTCGATCATCATCTGGGCGAGAACGGACAGGGACGATGCGTTGATGAACAGCCTTCCCACCGTATACCCGCAGTTGTCAACGGGATCGGCATAAAGGTTGAATTCCCGTTCGATGTCTTTTTTTACGCTGATCTGTACCGCGCCGGAGGTGCTGAGCAGGTCGGCCGTTGACGCGCCGGCAGGCAGAAGCTTCGGCGTATAAGCCGCGGTCAGACCCAGGGGTTTGAATACCGTCCGGTCCATATAGGTCTGGACGCTCTCGCCGGTAATGGCTTCGATCAGCGAGCCCAGCAGCGCGCCGTCAAAGTCGGCGTAGGAATACATCGTCCCCGGCCGCAGATTTTCCATGAAGATGGGATCGTATCCGTTCGTTCCGATGCGGCTCCATTCCGGATGATAATCCGTTGCGTCGGGACGCAGGGAAGACGTATGGTTCAACAGCATACGGGCGGTGATCTTTTCCCCGGGGAATCCCGGGTTCCGCACCTCAAAGGGCAGATAGACGCCGATATCCTCGTCAAGATCGATCAGGCCCCGATCATACAGCGTCATCAGCCCGATGGCCGTGACCCATTTGGTCACGGAAGCGATTCTGAAGCAGGTGTCTTCGTCAGTCCCGCCCCATCCCCAGGCAAGCAGGGTCTCTCCGTCCCTCGTAATCACGGCGGCGCCGTTCGTCACGCCGTTTTCCATGGCTATGCCGTCCATCCACGCGGTCATTTCCGCGTTCGCCGGGGCCGAAAAGGCTTTTTTCAGGGCTTTGTCAAGGGCCTGCAGCGTTTTGGGCCCCGCTTGCCCGTCCGCGGTCAGGCCGTGATCGCGCTGAAACGCCTTGACCGCGTTCGCGGTTCCGGATCCATAGGAGCCGTCCAGGGAAAGATTATAATATCCCAGGAAAAACAGCGCCTTCTGCAGGGCATAAACTTCATCCCCCTTGTCGCCGCCGGAAAGAGAGGACGCGGGAACGCGCAGATCGTTGACCGGCGCGGTCTCCCCTTCAGCCGGCGTTTCCGCGGTGCGGGGATCGGGAGGCGTGACGGCTGCCGGATCCGCGGCTTCGGCGGGACCGGACGCTTTTTCCGGCTGTGCGCCTTTCGCCTGCAGGGCGGCGTTGATTTGAGCGAGGGTCTTTTTGCCGGCGACGCCGTCCGAGGTCAGGCTGAAGTCCTTCTGGAACGCGCGAATGGCCGCTACCGTTCCGCCGCCGCAGACGCCGTCGGGGGTGCCGGGACGATAGCCGAGGGCAATCAGCGCTTCCTGCAGCGCACGGACGCTGTCGCCGCGCATACCGTAGCGCACGGTCACGGTCAGCGGTGCGTATTCCATGGCGGAAGGGGCTTTCGCCGGCGGGAGGACGGGGGTCTCTTCCGGCGCGGAAACGGGAGCTTCATTTCCGGGGCCTGTTTCTTGCGTTTCCGCGGGGAACGCCTCGGCGACGACAGCCGGGGATTCCGTCACGGCGGCAGTCTCCGCCGGCGAGCCCTGCGCCGACCGGGCATCATCCGCGGGCGCTTCCGGCGTTTCGCCCACGGCTGCGTTTACCGCATCCGAAAGGACGGACCATGTCGCCGGACCCGCGATCCCGTCCGCTTTCAGGCCGTGATCCCTCTGAAAAGCCTTGATCGACCGTACGGTTTCGTTCCCTGCTTTGCCGTCGATCTTCAAATTATAATATCCGAGGAAGGCAAGCGCCTCCTGCAAATCGGTCACGGCACTTCCGCTGCTGCCGTAACGAACGGTTTTGGTGTAAGGGGGAAGCCCTGCGGCCTTCTCGGCCGGAGCGGGGATCAGGAGAAAAACCAGGACCGCCGCCAGGATCGCCGCCGCAATACGTCTGCTCATCGCATTGTCCTCCGTTCTGAAAAAAGAAAATAGATTCGCCCTCTCCGGCGCCGGAAAAAGTCATGGATAACCGTTTCCTCAAACTTGCTTTGTCCGCACCGGGCGATTCTTTCAGGGGCCGCATATCTTGCAGGGCGCGTACCCCATATCCAACAGATCGTCCCTGCTGCCGTAATAATCGTCCCGGTTGGACTGCTTGATGTCATTTACAGCCCTGCAGGATGGACGGTGGAATTTCATGGTGTGGCTGTTCAAAACATAGACCTCGACCTTCCCCATCTGCGTGGGCGCCTGGGAGGAATTACCGGTCCTGTAATCGATCATAACGCCGGGCTGCACGTTTTTCAGATACACCGCCAGTTTAAGATTGCCGTCCTCGACGGAATACGCCTCGATGGTCACGCCGCGGCATACCGATTCTCCGTCCCGGAAATCCGGGGTTACCGTATACCGCACATGATGCCCGGTTTCTTCGATGTATCCGCGGACCTCGTTTTCGATGGGAAGCATCAGATGAGTGTTCAGATAACGGGTGCCGGTGAACAGGTTGCGCTCGTCATCCACGCCGCACAGCTGGAAAGCGATCAGATGGCAGCGGTTGTAAAGGTACTTACCGTCAATAAAATCGTATTTTACGTTCGGACGGAAGCCGGAGGGATAGAACATCGATATGGGCGACCTGTCCTTGTCCGGAATCGTTTCGGGGCCGAGCACGGCGCTGGCCGTTCCCGCCCGTCCGAGACTGTCCAGATTGCTCAGACTGCAGTCGGACGCCGGGGAGACGCGCGCGCCCAGCGCCAGGACGGATACAATAAGCGGGATAAGGATCTTTGCGAACTTCAATTTACGTCTTCCGCGCCTTTCATCGGAATGAATTAAACCTTCCATAATTATAACGGATTCGTGGCAAATGTACAACGGCAGGAAGCCCCGCCGCCGTTTTTTTCTGACATTTTTTCTGATTGTTTTATGGCTTTATATGAAAAGGCTTGCCGTACCCGCTCCTGTACGGCGTACTATAATTACGAAAGGCCGGGCGGATGAATAAACGGATGAAAAGCAACCAATGATATCAATATACGCAAATATGCATTTCGCTAAAATGAAAAGCCCTTTGCCTGTTTTCCTGGATTGGCGTATAATATTCATTGCGGTTATTTCTTTTTTGCGCGCTCAATGCGGCGGACATGATATTCGTAAAGGAGGATGCCCATGTGTCCTGTCACCCGGGAAATGCTGCTTCGTTTCCGTGAGGAAGAAAAAACAAAAAGAGAGATACGCGTCCTCCAGGCCGCCACGGCCAAATGCGAACTGCAGGATCTGGCATATATCCCGTCCGCGGCCGCCCGGCTGAACGGGGAATTTACCCTGGAACTGAAGACGCGCGGGATCACCTGGCAGCAGAAAAGCGGAAGATGCTGGCTGTATGCCGTTATGAACATCCTGCGGGAAAAAGCAGCCGAAAAATGCGGCCTTGAAAAGTTTGAGCTTTCGGGCAATTACCTTTCATTCTATGACAAGCTTGAAAAAGCCAACAACGTATTGGAAATGGCCGTCCTGTATGCCGACAAGCCGCTTAACGACAGGATGAACGAATACATCCTGGAAGGTTTCCATGACGGCGGCTACTGGGACATGGCGGTTGACCTGGTCCGCAAATACGGAGCCGTACCGCAGGAAGCGATGCCTGAAACCTTCCAGTCGACCCATACGGAGAAATTCAGGAAGCTTCTGTCTTCCCTGCTTCGCAAGGATGTTCTGATCCTTCGCGCCGCGGTAAAGAACGGAGAGGATCCGGCCCCACTCAAAGAGAAAATGCTGGAAGAGGTTTACCGAATGGAGTGCGTCGCATACGGCGAGCCCCCTGCGGAATTCGATTTTTCATGGCGGGACCGGGACGGCGTATTTCATGAAGACCGCCGGCTGACCGGGAGGGAGTTTTACCGGAAATATATCGGCGAGCCCCTTGAGGATTATATCACCGTGACGGACCACCCTACCGCCGGCCTGAAAAAGGACCTGCACTATGTTTTCCATTACATCGGGTGCATGGCCGACAGAGACATCGTCAATCTGAACCTGTCCGCGGATGAAATGGAAGCGCTGGCCCTCAGACAGCTGAAGGACGGAAGGCCTGTGTGGTTCGGCTGCGATTCCGGCGCCTTCGGGGACCGCGAAAAGGGGATATGGGATCCTGACAGCATCGACTACGGCGGACTTCTCGGCGGGATTGATTTTTCCATGAGCAAGGGAGACCGGCTCATGTCCCACGACAGCTACGCCACCCACGCCATGATTCTCGTCGGCGTCCACCTTGATGAAAACGGGAAACCCGACCGCTGGAAGATCGAGAACAGCTGGGGCGAAGAAGCCGGCCGCAAAGGGTACTTTGTCTGCAGCGAAAAGTATTTCAGGGAATATGTGTACGAGGTCATCGTCGACAGGAAATACCTGAGCGAGCACCAGCGCGCCCTGCTTGACCGGGAGCCCGTGCGAATTAATCCGTGGGAGTGTGACTGGCTATGAACCGCGGCGACACCGAAAGAAAGGTGACGGAACGCCTGATCCGTTACGCCCGCGTCAATACGCAGAGCCGTCCCTTTCAGGGCGTCTGGCCGACGACGCCGTGCCAGATGGACCTGGCCCGGATGCTGGCGGAAGAACTCCGCTGCCTCGGCGCGGAGGATGTTTATCTGGACGAGAAAACCTGCGTGGTTTACGCGGGAATCCGGTCTTCCTCATCCGACGCCCCCGCCTCCCCCGTCGGCCTGATCGCCCACATGGACACCGCGCCGGACGCCCCGGGGGAAAACGTGCGTCCCTGGGTCCTGAAGGGGTATGACGGCGGCGACATTCTCCTGAACGAGGAAAAGAACATTGTGATGCGGGCCGCGGATTATCCGAATCTGAAGATGTACGTCGGCTGCGATCTTGTTCTTACCGACGGTACCACGCTGCTCGGGGGCGATGACAAGGCATCCATCGCCGCGATCATGACCCTTGCGGAATATCTTGCAGCCCATCCGGAAATCCCGCACGCGCCGCTGAGGATTGCCTTCACCCCCGACGAGGAGGTGGGCGGACTGGCCCGGGACCTGGACCTGGAACGCTTCGGCGCGCCAAACGCGTATACGCTGGACGGCGACCACCTGGGCTGGTACGAGGACGAGACCTTCAACGCGTCGGAAGCGAAAATCGTTATCACCGGGCGAAGCGTCCACACGGGAACGGCCAAAGGCATCATGGTGAACGCCGTGGATATCGCCGCCGAGCTGATGGCCATGCTTCCGAGGGACGAAAAGCCGCAGACCACCTCCGGCGTTCAGGGCTTCTATCATGTTACGTCCTGCACGGCCGTGTGCGAGCGTGCCTCCCTGCGGATGATCATCCGGGATTTCGACAGGGAAAAGTTCGAGGCCAGGGAAAACTATGTAAGGGAATGCGTCAAAAAGCTTCAGGACCGTTACGGCGGGGACAGGATCAGCCTTGAGATCGGCCTTCAGTACCGCAACATGAAGGAGATCCTGCGGAATACGCCGGAGCTGGCCGAAAGGCTGAAGAAGGCCATCAGCGACAGCGGGATTACCCCTGTCTGCGAGCCCTTCCGCGGCGGCACCGACGGTTCTTCCCTGACATGGCGCGGACTCCCCTGCCCCAACCTTTCCGCGGGATATGAAAACGCCCACGGAAGGTTTGAATACGTTCCGGTCCAATCCATGGCAAAGAACGTGGAGATCCTCATGAGGCTCTGCGGCGCGCCGATGCCGGAGACGTGAGCGAAAATCCGATCCGGAACGGTAAAAACGCCGTTTTGAACCCGATTTAGGCTGTTTTCAGATGTTTTCCGTTGAATAATGAGCGATGAACTGTTACAATTCCACCGTCCGGCAGACATAGACATGTGAGGGGGTAAAAACCATGATCGAATTCGCAAACGTAACCAAGATATACGCAAAATCCGGCGCGAAGGCTGTTGACAACGTTTCCTTTACCGTCAACACCGGAGAGCTTTTCGGCTTTATCGGCCCCAACGGTGCCGGCAAGACCACCACCATCCGGATGCTGACCGGCAGCCTTCTGCCCACCGAGGGCAGGATCCTTCTGGACGGCGTGGACGTGGCCGAAAAACCGATTGAGGCCAAGCGCAAGCTGGGCTTCGTTCCCGACGGCGCGGACCTGTTTGACCGCCTTTCCGGCCTGGAGTACCTCAATTTCATGGGCGACATTTACGGCGTGCCCGCAAAGGAGCGCAAGGAGCGCATGGACAAGTACCTGGCCATGTTCGAACTGACCGACGCCGTCGGCGGAAGGATTTCGGGCTATTCCAAGGGCATGCGGCAGAAGCTGGCCACCATCGGCGCCCTTTTGCACGATCCCGACGTTTGGGTCCTGGACGAGCCGATGATGGGCCTGGATCCCAAGGCGTCCTTCCTGCTGAAGGAAGAGATGAAGAACCAGTGCAGGCTCGGCAAAACGGTATTCTTCTCCACCCATGTGCTCGAGGTGGCGGAAAAGCTGTGCACCCGGGTGGCTGTGATCAACAAGGGGCACCTTGCCGCGGTCGGAACGGTGGACGAACTCAAGAGCGCCGAACACGCCGAAAGCCTGGAGCAAATCTTCCTTGAACTGACCGGCAGCGGCGAGGAAACGGAAGAATGATCACCGCAACCGTTATGATCACTTGGAGGGAAAAACCATGAAATCGTTTTTTGCGCTGATGAAGCTGGAAATCAGCGGCATTTTCAGCGATATGTTTGCCCGGGGTGACCGTACCGCAAAGAAAAAGACCTTCGGCCGCGGGGCCGCGATGATCGGACTGATAGGCATGCTGGCCGTCATGATGGTCATATTCGAGGTACGGATACTTGATGCGCTGATCCGTATAAGTTCGGCGGATATCATGCTGAAGTTCCTGGTGGCCGCCGGTATGTTCATGACCGTATTCTACGGAATCCTGGAAGTTCTCAGCCGGCTGTATTTTTCAAGGGATATCGTCATTCTGTCGTATTTGCCGGTCAGGGATTTCACCCTGTATTCCGCCCGCCTTGTCGGACATATGATCGCCGAGATCGGCATCAGCGCCGTTTTCATCATCCCCGGGACCATCGTATACATGAGCCGTACCGGCTTCGACGCGATGCTTTTGCTGCGCGCTCTGGCCGTGACCGTCCTCTCCCCCGCCGTGCCGGTGGCGTTCTGCGCCCTGGTTTCGGGCCTGATTTCCAAGGTGCCGGGCTTCTGGAACCATAAGGAGCTTATCACCACCGCCTTCAGCCTGATTATCGTTTTGGGAGCCGTGTTCATCTCATACTTTTCGGGACAGCTCGGCGGCTCTTCCGTGGATGAAGAAACCCTTGCAAAAAGCATCACGTCCCTCAGCTCCGTGTTCGACAGGGTTGTACTTGCCATTCCCCCCGTCGCCTGGGCTGCCCGCGCCCTTACGGACGGCGGCAAAGACATGCTTCTTATGATTCTTGCAAGTATCGCTTCCATGGCGCTTGTGGCCGTACTGTTCTCGTATCACTATATCGCGGACACCTCCCGCGGCAGCGAGACCAGCGCTCCGATGAAAAAAGTCGATATGAGCCGGGCCGTTATCCATGGCCAGAGTCCCCTGAAAGCGCTGACGAAGCGGGAGATTCAGGAAATGGTCCGCACGCCCGCATATCTTGTCAACGGTCTTCTGGGTCCTGTAATCATGCCGACGATGATGACCGTGATGATGATTATCCCGTTTATGAAGATCGACGGCGGCATAGCCGAATTTGTTCGGACCCTGGGGGGCGCCAAAGCGGCCATGCTTCCCGTATGCCTGTTCATCACCGGCATCATGAGCCTGATGATGGGCATGAACAGCGTATCCTCCACCGCGGTCAGCCGGGAGGGACGCCGCCATTCCCTGATGGTCAGCCTTCCCGTTGACGCCCGTTCCCTGATCGCGTCCAAGCTGATCGCCGCGCTGTTCTTCTCCCTGGTGGGGATCATTCCCCCGCCCATCATTTGCGCGGTAATCATCCCCGGCTTCGGCCTGTATGCCCTGCTGATGTTCCTGTGGTCCGCGCTTCTTGCCTTTATCGGCGCAGTTCTCGGCCTGATCATCGACATCGGCAAGCCCCGCCTGGACTGGATCAACGAAACAAAAGCGATCAAATCCAACATGAACCAGATCTTCGGCCTGCTTATTTTCTTTGTCGTGCTGGCGCTCGACGCCGGGATCGTTGTGCTCCTGTTCATCCTTGGCCTTGATCATAAGCTGATTATACTGATCGAGACCGCCCTGCTTGCCGCTGCTTCCGCTGTATCCTTCCTTTTCCTGAAGCGCAAAGCCCCCTCCTATCACAGGATCGAGGCCTGAGCGCCGCCCGAACATGCCCGAAAATATTGGGGATAAAATGAAAATTTGATTTACCCCTTTACATTTTCGGCGCCATGATGTATCATTACATTCAAATCTTTGATGGGGAAGAGTACGTTTTCCTCCGGTCCCAAGAGAGGATGCGTCCGGTGAGAGCATCCGGCCGGGAAAGACCGAAGACCGCCCCGGAGAGGCCTGTGAACAGGCACGGTGATTCCGTTATCATCGTTCAATGAAGCGGCCGGCCATGCGCCGGCAACAAGGGTGGAACCGCGCATATTGCGTCCCTTGCAGGTCATCGGCCTGCAGGGGATGTTTCTTTCTGCAAGCCTTCTATCAAAACGAGAGGATGTGAAAAGGCATGGACAAGGAAGAGTACAGGAAGTTCTATCTGGAGGTGTACCGGCATTCGCTGGCGCACATTCTTGCCAAGGCGGTTTTTGAGGTGTTCGGAAAGGACGAGGTCCAGTACGCCATCGGGCCCCAGATTGCCGACGGCTTCTACTATGATTTCCTTCTTCCCCGCAACTGCACCAACGAGGATTTCCCCGTCATCGAAGCAAAGATGAAGGAAATCATCAAGCGCCGCGAGGACTGGAAATGCGAAGAACTGAGCCGCGACGACGCCATGAATCTGTTTAAGGGGCAGAAATTCAAGGAAGAACTGATCGCCGATCTCCCCGAGGACGAAAAAATCACCGTTTACCACACCGGCGATGATTTTGTGGACCTCTGCCGCGGCCCGCATATCTCCAACAGCCAGGAACTGATGAACGCCGCTTTCCAGATCCGCGCCGTGTCCGGCAGTTACTGGCGCGGCGATGAGCACAGGGATCAGCTTCAGCGCATTTATGTGTACGCTTTCCCGGATCAGAAGGCCCTGAAGGATCACCTGAACTGGGTTAAGGAAGCCATGGAACGCGATCACAAAAAGATCGGCGCCCAGCTGGACCTGTTCATGTTTGACGACACCGCCCCCGGCATGCCCTACTGGCTCCCCCGCGGCTGGCAGCTGTACCAGGCCCTGCTGGCGTATTCCCGCGAAATCCAGTGGAAGCATGGCTATACCGAGATTTCCGCCCCCGTGGTCAACAAGAAAAAGCTGTGGCTGATCAGCGGTCACTGGGCGCATTATGTCAACAATATGTTCATGATTCCCGGCATTTCGGGCTGGCTGTCCGCCGACGCCGAGATTCCCGGCGTGCTGGACAACCTGCAGGAGGGCGCCGCGAAGGAGACCGAGGTCAGGCTTCCCAAGGGCTCCGCGGTCTTCAACCGTGAACTGGACGAGACCATGGGCGCCAAGCCCATGAACTGCCCCAACGCCATGATGACCTACAAGCGCCGTGTGCACTCCTACAAGGAACTGCCCATCCGCTACAGCGAATATGACGTTCTGCACCGCAAGGAAAAATCCGGCCAGATGAACGGCCTGTTCCGCGTTCAGGAATTCCGCCAGGACGACGATCATACCTTCGTCATGGAAAGCCAGATCGAAGAAGAGATCGCCGACATCATCTCCATTGCCGACGAAATCTATTCCACCTTCGGCGTTACCTACCGCGCCGAGCTGTCCACCCGTCCGGATGATTTCATGGGCGATATCGAGGTGTGGAACCGTGCCGAAGCCGCCCTGAAGAAGATTCTCGACGATAAGTACGGCGAGGGCGGTTATGAGGTCAACGAGGGCGACGGCGCCTTCTACGGCCCCAAGATCGATCTGCAGATCAAGGACGCCCTTGGCCGCGAATGGCAGTGCGGCACCATCCAGCTGGACTTCCAGCTCCCCCACAACTTCGGCCTTACCTATCAGAACAGGGAAGGCGGCATGGAAATGCCCGTCGTTATCCACCGCGCCCTGTATGGATCCCTTGAAAGGTTCATCGGCATCATCATCGAAAACTTCAAGGGTAATTTCCCCTTCTGGATGAGCCCGATGCAGGTGGGTGTGGTTCCCATCCGCGTCGAGCACAACGCCTATGCTGAGGAAGTGGTCAAAGCTCTGGAGGAAGAGGATATCCGTGTCGAAGTCGACTACGCCGACAAGAACATGAACGAAAAAGTAAAGGCCTACAAGACCATGAAGGACCCCTATATCCTTGTGCTGGGCGACAAAGAAGCCGCGGGCCGCACTGTTTCCGTCACTGTCCGCGGTTCCAAACAGCAGCTTCATGACATCCCGCTGGATACCTTTGTCAAGGTCTGCAAAAAGCTGAACCGCAGCCGCGCCATCGATCTGGTTACCGAAATGTGACCCCCCTTCCCCGCTCCGCGATTAATCGGAGCGGGGAAGCAATCTTCTCTCCCGCTTTTCTTCATGCTCGTCCGGCTTTTTTCCGGCGTCACGGGCGTGATTAAAGTCAATGAATCAAAACTCCCCTGCTTTCCCAAACGAAAAATAATGGAGGAAAAAGAGTATGCCCCAGGGAAACGTACGTCCGCAGGATATGCAGCGCATCACCACCCCCGCCCTCGCGGAACAGTTCATCAATGAGCAGATCGCCGAACTCCGTCGGCAAATCGGCACAGGCAAGGTTCTTCTCGCCCTTTCCGGCGGCGTCGACTCTTCCGTTGTCGCGGCCCTGCTGATCCGTGCCGTCGGTAAGCAGCTGGTATGCGTGCATGTGAATCACGGTCTCCTCCGCAAGGGCGAACCCGAACAGGTGATCAGCGTTTTCCGCGGGCAGCTTGACGCCAACCTCATCTATGTGGATGCCGTGGACCGGTTCCTGGATAAGCTTGCGGGCGTCTCCGATCCGGAAAAAAAGCGGAAGATCATCGGCGACGAATTCATCCGTGTCTTTGAAGAGGAGGCCCGTAAACTGGAGGGCATCTCCTTCCTGGCTCAGGGGACCATTTATCCGGACATCCTGGAGAGCAAGGACGGCATCAAAGCGCATCACAACGTCGGCGGCCTTCCCGAGGACATGAATTTCACCCTGGTGGAGCCGGTCAAGCTGCTTTTCAAGGATGAGGTGCGCATGGTCGGTAAAGCCCTGGGCCTTCCGGACAACATGGTCTACCGCCAGCCCTTCCCCGGCCCCGGCCTGGGTGTCCGCTGCGTCGGCGCCATCACCCGGGACCGCCTCGAAGCCGTCCGCGAGAGCGACGCCATCCTTCGGGAGGAATTTGCCGCCGCGGGCCTCGAGGGCAAAGTGTGGCAGTATTTCACCGTCGTTCCCGACATTAAATCCACCGGCATCAGGGACAATAAGCGCACCTGGGACTGGCCCGTTATCCTCCGTGCCGTGAACAGCATCGACGCCACTTCCGCATCCATTGAGGAAGTCCCCTATGCCCTCCTCGGCAAAATCACCTCCCGCATCCTGAAGGAGGTCAAGGGCGTTAACCGCGTCCTTTATGATCTCAGTCCCAAGCCTGTCGCCACCATCGAGTGGGAATGACCGCCTGCAGCCCGTAACCCCTGTAACTGCAAGGCTTCCCGCCCCGTCCAAATCGGCTCTGATAACAAAATGATAACATTCCCCCGAGCCGCCATCATTGCGAGCAATCCGGTGGCTTCGAGGTGCGGGTGCTGTCGCACTCTGTGAAAACCTGTTTCAAAAGCCCTTCGCTGTGGAGGAAATCTTCTTCCGCAGACGGAGGGCTTTTCTGTGGCTTACACCGGCGCGAAGGGGATCGCCATTCAGAAGTGGAAGAAGGAGAAGACTCAGCTCACGAGAGAACGTGAGAGTCTGTACGGACAGTACAAGCCCCTGGATGAGGAGATGAGCAGGCTGCTGAGTGTGAGGCATTGCGTGGAGATCGTGATGAAGGGCGAACGGAAGCGGACCAACGAGCAGCAGCTCATGCCATAAGGAGAGCACATATGGCCTGGCAGGGTTTCCGCCTTGCATGTCGAAAGCAGACATCAGAGGCGGAAATTCTGCCAGGCTTTATTTGCGCTTATGCACTGGCTTGGGGAACGAATGGCTTTGACGGATCGTCTTATTTGGTGCAGGATTTCTTCCGGCAGACAGTTTCTTTTTGGCTTTTCGGGTACATATAATAGGGTGAGAGGAGTTGAACGGGAATGAAGCGGTTGATACTGGTTTGGGTGATGATGCTGTGCCTGGCGCCGCTGGACGGGTGGGCGGAGAGTACGGTTACGGAAGCTGAACCGCTGTTTCCGGCATGCGGTGAGAACGGCAAATGGGGCTATATCAACCAAAGGGGCGAGTTCGTCATCCAGCCGCAGTTTGACGGAGCATCGGACTTTCGAGGCAATTATGCTGTCATTACGGTCTACCCGGATGGCTTTATGCCCACGGAAGAAACGGATTGGTCGGACATCCCGGATTGTGAAGGTATCATCGACCGCAACGGCAGCATCGTCCTGGAACCAACCTATTCGTTTGATTCCGGGTATGACGGACAGTTATACGGCGGGAAAGACACCGGCATATGGTATGTCACGCGCTGGAGAGATCTTGTCTGGGATGAAAACGAAGAGGAGATCCTGCAAAGCAACCGCGTTGGTTTTTTCGACATTCCGTCAGGCTGCTTTTCCGGTCTGAAGTGGGAGGACATCTGGCCATGGGTCTCTGACAGCAGGCTGATACCCGTTGAAGACAATACACATCGCTTCGGATATGCGGACCGCACCACAGGCGAGCTGGTGATCCCATGTCAGTATGCGGCCGATCCGTGCTGCTTCCATGGCGGTGTTGCTTCTGTGTCTGTGGAGGATGAGGCGTATGTTGAAACAGGGAATCGCAGCCGTTCCGCCTGTCATCTGATCGACGAAACCGGGTCGGCCATTCCGCTGCCGGAGGGCACCCACGCTGTCTCTGGAGGAGGTGCGTTTTTCAATCGCGTCATGGTACAGGACGATTCCGGACGTTATGGCTATGCTGATGCCGCGGGACATCCTGTCATCGCGCCGCAGTTTATCCGGGCCAATTCCTTCGAAGAAACACCGCTGGGCGTGACGGCTGTGGTACAGTTCCCGGAACAGGACTGGGGTATCATTGACACGGAAGGGGAAATTTTCACGCGCGGAATCATCGTGCAGCACTGGTCTGGGCCCCACTTCTACAATGGCTATCGGACAGAGAAAACGGGGACAAACACCTATTCGTTATTGGATATGCAGGGTGAAACGGTTTTCTCTCTGACAATCGATCACATCGTCAGTCTGGGCACTCCCATGGAGAACGGCCTGTGTTGGTTTGCGGTGGATGAAGAAGGCGATGAAACTCACTGGAAAAAACGGCGCTTTGGTCTTGTGAACATGCAAGGTGAAATCATCACAGACGCAGTCTGGATCATACCGGATTTCAGCAGCTATTCGGAAGGCTATCACATCGTTGTTCAAATGATTGACGGAGAGCGCAAGCTTGGTTACCTTGACGACAGTGGTATGCTTGCAATCCATTGCATTTTCGACGACGCCAGCGATTTCGAAAACGGCTTGGCTTTTGTCCGGATCGGCAGCCGGTGCGGGTATATTGACAAGGACGGCCAGGAGGTTTACTTCTGGGAATCCGAAGAAGAGCCTGACTTCAATGAGTCTGACGAGGAAGAATAACGGAGGTTGATTGACCATGAAACGTCTGCTGCTGGTTTGGGTGATGATCCTATGTGTGTTTTTGATGACCGCCTGCGCCGCAATCAGCCAAGATGTCATTAGGCCAACCTCTGCTTCATTCGATATGAAAACAGATGGTCTTGTACAAGTGCAAACTGTCCATGAGAGCGATAAAACAGTGAAATACTATGCTCTGGCATCCGGGAGCAGGATCATGGATACTGATACATTTGTCCCGGACGATATGCAGGTATATACGATGAGTTCTTTCTCAACCGGGCTGGACAATATGCTGCAGGGTCCGCTCAGAGTGTATGACGATGCAAAGCGAGAGGTTCCGGTCACGCGGGAGATCGATACCATCTGCCACGCTATGCGAGATGTCGGTCATCATGTGCTGGAATGCAGAATCTTGCGGGTTGGAGACGAATGGTTTGTTTCTGCCATGCTGAATGTCAACCTGTGGACACCCTATCAGTTCTACTATTTCAATCAGGAATCCGGCAAGTTGATGCTGCTGTATGAATTCAATGGCCGGGATGTCACTGCTGTTCGGATTCTGTCCGCCGAAAAGCTGCACGCGCTGGACCAACACAGCATCGGCGGATGGTATGATTCCTTCACGCCAGACCAATTGATGGACGAACACTCAGAAGTGCTCGAGAACGCGGCACAGTTGCTTCTGCGTCGAAGCGACCTCTTTGATGAGGCAGTTGTCCGAAACCACAATCACAACCGGAAGCTCGCTGTGGATTCTTTTTCAGGATTCCCATTTAGCTTCTTGTTGCACGGGGTGTCTTACGGCTACGGTGAATCAGTAACGTATCTGAATGACGATGAGAAGGCAGTCGTTCAATCTCTGCTCAATATGTGTCCGCCTTACGAGATCGAGCAAATCCCCGGCACATCTCAAAATTGCACAGTGTTGATCTTCCGCTTTGCCGTTTTCAATCAGGAGACAAACTGCCAGGAGGAATGGACACTTTTTCGTCTGTCCGATACTCCTGATAGCGCGGCGTTCGCACAAACAGTCTCACAACTGCAAGAAGCATATGGAGAACTGATCCCTTGCAGTAGCTCCGGATGGGTGATACTGAAGCACTGATGACTACAGTGAAACTCTGGTGTGGGAGGAGCGATGACCATGAAACGCCTGATGCTGGTTTGGGTGATGATCCTGTGTCTGGTGCCGCTGGGCGGATGGGCGGAAGTTGAGCCGGTCGAATGGTTCGCAGGATCCGGTGAGGTATACAATTCACTGGGAGAACACTATTGTTTCGTGGTTGAGGATGACCATGCCGTTTTGACAGACTATCGTGTGGATTCTGATGCGGACCAGCCCGCGATCGTGCATGTGCCTGATACTTTTGACGGTGTCCAGTTGACTGTCATCGGCTCCAATGCGTTCAACAACGACGGCGGTTCCTATGACGGCACAAAGGTTGAATGCATCGTCATTCCGGAGGGCGTCGTGGAATTGAATACCCATTCCACCATGTTCACGCAGACATCAGCTTTCCAGATGGTAATCCGATCTATCAAGTGGATGACGGATTCCTCATGGACACCCGGACCGATGCACTGATCTATTGCAACTCTTCGTCAGCCTCGCTGCCACTGCCAAGGGTGAGCCGGGTCGAAGATTGGGCACTGGAAAACTACAGCCCATACCAGATCACGCTGGAGTTTCCAGACAGCGTAACGTATATCGGAGCAAGTAACGCATACGACTGTGTGGGCTTAGAGACAATCATTGTTCCCGGCAGCGTGGTAGAACTGGCAGACGGCGCGCTGGGTATCAATACCGCAACGGAGATCATCCTGAACGAAGGGCTTCGCAGGATTGGCGCGTTTGCATTTGAGCAAACGGAGATTTCTTCCATCAGCATTCCCTCAACAGTCGAATGGATTGGCTGATGCGCGTTTTTCCTGACAGACGTGGAGGATCAGGATCTTGGCTTGACCTGCCAGATTGAGACAGAAGAGGAGTACGAAATTCGCAGCAGCTGGCCGGATGATGCCGAATGAGGCTTTATAGGACGTAATAATTCCGAAAGGAGCAACCCGCATGGCTGTCAACATCTCATTCAAGGCGATGACCGCCAAAACAAAAAGCCGTTTCCCGACCTCCATGCTTTTCTGCTTTCTGACCTTCGCGGCAGCACTTGCGGCCATATGGATTGTCCATGAACAGCCGGTTGATTGGAGCAGCTTTCCCCGCCGCGAGAGCGATCCGATTGCTATGGCGATCTTTGAGGCCGCACTTTCGGGGCTGTGCTTTTCTGTCGCTGGTACGCTGCTGGCAGAAGCGCTGCATCGGGACCGGCTGCGTTCCGGTCTGTCTGCCACCGGGTTTGTCGTTGGCGCCGGGCTGTACTGCCTCTGCAGCGGCTTTTCGCCAAATCTGGGCATCTGCACCTGCTTGGCTGCTTCCGCAGTTCTCCTATGCTGTGCGATGATTGCGAGAGGCGAAAGGCCGAGAGAATCATTGGGTCAGGCGTTTGGCTGTGTTTTTATCTGTGCCTCGGTTTCCGCGCTTATCATGCTGATCCTGTACCTGCTGATCAGTGCCGTGACGGCCCTGTTTGCTGCCGGAATCCGCTGGGAAGTCACCAATCAGCTGAACAGTACGGCGTTTGCCATAACCGCTCTCCTGATCGCACCCTTCCTGCTGTTCTCGTTTCTCCCGGATGAGTGTACGCCGAAGGAGCGATATGCCGGTCTCCGGAAGGTACTGGCTTACGTGATTCTGCCGGCCTATCTGCTGCTCCTTGCCGTGCTCCTGGGCTATATCGTCACGATCGTGGTGAAGTGGGAGCTTCCGGTGGGGTGGACGAACCCGTATGCCATGCTGGCTCTCGGCACGTTTGCGGGGCTGCATCTGCTTCTGACCGGTGAGGAGAACAAGCTGTCGCGATTCTTTGTCCGCTTTGGCGTCTGGGCGCTGCTGCCTGTGATCGTCGTTCAGGCCATTGCAGTGTACATCAGGATCGATGCCTACGGGTTGACCATGGCGCGCATCCTCGGACTGGCTTTCACGGCTGTCTGCCTGATTCCGGTCCTGTCGGCATTTCTGCGCAGGTATGGGCGCATCTTCTTCATTGTCAGCGCTGTGCTGCTGTTCGTGCTGGTGGCAACGCCGCTCAACGCCCGGACAATGGCCCGCTGGAACCAGGAAAGCCGCCTGTTCAGCGCGCTTGCGCATGCGGACATGCTGGATGGAACCGGCAGGATCCTGCCCAATGAGAACGCCGCCCAGAGAGACCGGGTAATTATCTGGTCGGCGGCGCAGTATCTTGACGGAGACAGAACGGATCTTCCGGAGGACAGCCGCTCGGCGGATTTCATCCGGTAGCTGGACGCAGCGCACGAGGATGGCCGGAACAAATATTTTGCCTACAGGGCTGAGGCTTTGTTTGGCTTCGACGATCCGAACCGGAGATGGTTTTCACTGACCCAAAGTGCAAAAGGTAGCTCCAGTGGAGGGATTCCGGCACGCCAAGCTGCTCTACCTGCGGATCGATGAAGATAGCGAATGGTGCGCGGATGCGGACGGGGATACGATACAGATTGACACCCTGCTCATGCTGGCGGACTTCGAGTCGGGGACCCTGTCGGATTCTGACCTCCTGCTGCCCAGTGGACGAACCTTGCGAATCAACTATCTCGACCGTACTGAAGGAAACCCGGCAGAAGGCGAAGACTACATCCGCTACACTTTATCCGCCTGGCTGTTGACGCCGTGAGGATCATGGGTGTACATCGACCACAGCGGGGCTGTGGTGTGGGAGGAGCGATGAACATGAAACGCCTGATACTGGTTTGCCTGATGATCCTGTGCCTGGTGCCGATGGGCGCGTGGGCGGAGGAAGAGACCGCCACCGCCCTCTACCCCATTCGCGAAAACGGCCTCTGGGGCTATATGAACCGGGCGGGAGAAGTGGTGATTGAGCCGCAGTGGGCTACGGTCTGGCCTTTCGACGGGGAAACGGCGCTGGTCAGCACGCTCCCTGTCAGCAGAGATTCTAATGGAAACGGGGTCATCGACCGAAGCGGCCAATATCTGATTGCCCCGCAGGACCATGTGACCATCGAGGATTATCCACACGCCTATCGTATCTGTTTCTATGACAGCAGTCAGGGAACCAGTGCGTCATACGAAGGTTTCTTCGACAAGGACAGTGGCTTCTATCAGCCTCCGACTCCGGAGTATGAGATGGTCATGCTCTGGGGCGATGACGGCAGCGGGCCCATCGCCATTGAGAACGCTGACGGCCTGACCGGCTATGTAGATCGCGCCAACGGGGAAACTGCAATCCCGTTCATCTACACAGGCGACAGCGATGAGGTATGCTTCCGGAACGGCTACGCGATGCCTGCGGATGCGCTCACCATCGAGGATGCAAACGGGCATGGCGTAGCGATGGGAATGGAGACGCACCTGATCGGTACCAGTGGAAAAGAGGTTGAGCTTCCAGATGGCATGAGTGCTGTCTCCTATGTTTTTGACGGCTGTCTGATCGTGAGTATGCGAGTCCCGGACGGGGCGGCAACGCCGGATGCGGACGCAGAAGACGACATGGAGGCTGATGAAGGAGAATGGTCTCCGGAGGACGATGACGACATCGCACTACCCC
This sequence comes from uncultured Eubacteriales bacterium, assembly GCA_902789365.1. Lineage (GTDB taxonomy): Bacteria > Bacillota > Clostridia > Christensenellales > Aristaeellaceae > RUG756. Next base: position 8,742 of record CADANQ010000004.1, on the reverse strand, counting down.
TGTATCGTGTTGATCCCATCACAGGCGAAAAAACGGAGTTTGATTGGCACTGGCTTTGGGGCGAGGAAGGAGTCTATTACGGACATGCGCTGGTCAAGCTGGACGGAACGGTTCTCTATGGCCCGGATCCGAATCTTTGGAAGATCTATGAGCCTGATGCAGCCGGGATGCTGTGCATCGCATCAAACGATGACGAAAGCCATCTTGGCCACATGGACCTGAGCGGGAATGTGATTGTCGAACCCAGATATGAGATGGATTGGGGCGGTGCGCCAACGTACTATTCTTTTCGGAATGGATATGCGGTCATCGACGATCTCGGTGATGACTGGCCGAACACGGAGCGTTGGGTGATCCTGGATACCGCCGGGAACGAGGTATTCACACAGCACGCAGAAGTCGGGGACGGGTCAGGTTTCCGGGTGTGCGGGGATGTCGTATTGGAAAACGGGCTTTTCTGGTGCGAGGAGGCAAACGGATATCGTCTGATGCGGCTGATCAATCACGGCGCAGAAAGCGTTTCCGATACTGTTTTTGAGGCATCGCTCGGTTGCGGCCATTATGAGTTTGGCGAGGGGATCGGGTTCTCCGAAGGTCTCCACCCCGTCAAGCAGAACGGCCTGTGGGGCTATATCGACGAGCTGGCACAGTGGGTCATCCCTCCGCAGTACGACAGCGCCGACAATTATCGGGACGGCCTGGCCCTTGTGGAGAAGGACGGAAAGCTTATGTACATTGACCACAGCGGGGCTGTGGTATGGGAGGAGAAATGACAGTGAAAAGCAAATGTATCATTCTGCTTCTCTTGATCTCCCTTGTGCTGGTCTTCAGCGTTGGCAAAATGGAGGATATGCCCATGAACAATGATTTGGTTCAGGCTGCGGAATACATTGCGGAGAAGGTACAGGCGGTTTGCAGTGAAACCCCCGGGGTTGTTCGTTTGGAGGTTCATCTGGGACTGTTTTATCATCATACTGTTTGGGGGATCAGCGATGGCGGCGAATCTGTCCTCCTGTACGATTCTGATGGAGACAGGGAGAGTTTTCAGATCCTGAATCATGCCTGGGCGAGCCATTCCGGAGAGCGCAGCTATTTCGAAGAGTTCCGGATGCTGATGGCACAAACTCTCGAGTCGAAGGGCTGCCCGCCTGCAGACTTTCCCGTGCTGGAGGGCCAGCCCGGCCGGCTTCAGCAAAAACGGAATGAATTGTGGAATGCCGTTGGAGACCGCAAAGAAGTCAGCGAGGTGTTGACGGCAATCGCTCCCTTGTGGGATTTCCAGGTGGATGGGCGCGAAGGCAATATGGATTTGATTGAGGCCGGGGTATGGTCCCTCGGTCAGGGAACCTTCACCCTGTCATGGACATGGCAGGAGGCTGACGAAGCAAGCGACGAATATTACCAGCTGCACGTGGAGTTGACCTATCCAGCCGATGCAGACAACCGTGTGATCCGTGAATGCGAATGGATCGACAGCCCGGATGTGAACTTTGCAGAGTATGTCCGCAGCACGGATTCCTACAGGTGGGCGCTGGGAAAAGAAGCGACAGCCGTGCGGATCTGTATTGACAGGACTTGATCACTCATATGGCATCTTCTCCACGAGGTAAGAACCATGCCTGTCCAGTCAGACAGAGCGGCACTGGAGAAACGAGATCTGCCGCCTGCAGCTGCCCGCTTGCTATACCTCGTTCTTTGCAGTATAATATCCCCGCGGAATAACGAAATCCGCCACAGCAGCCAGCCCCCTGTTATCACCCTGATAACAAAATGATAACCGGAGGCGGTAGAGGCAGTGGAATAGGAAGACCACAGAGATTCAGAGCGACCACCCGGACGATGGCGCACGGAAATTATACAGAATGCGTTAGGACTTGAAGAGTGGGAATAAGCCCCGCAATTCTGAAACCCGCATAGGATAAGTATTTCAGGGCGGTCAGACCCCCGCGCGGCAACAATTTGGCAGCCAAAATTCATCATTCCGAAAATGAGGGTTAACTAATTTTGTGAAAGTCAGTTAGCCCTGTTTTTGTGTTTTTTTCGCGAGGATGAAGGGCTGTTCGTGCCGGCTTGAGAAGAGAAGGTGAGCAGCTGCATATCCGGCATGCTTCACTTCAGGATCAAACAGGGAAGCTGCCGGTGGTGCGGCACTGCGCGGAGATTGTGTCCGGACAGAATGCGAAGGAAAAGCGCAAGGACGAGCGCAAAGCAATGTCTTGACCGGTACATTGTCACGGCCTGATCCACCCGTTGCGCAAGAGTTCTGACAGATGTTATATTGTTTTACGATAATTAATTATTGACATACAAATCTTGGCGTCGTATAATGCCCCTGAAAACCAACAGGAGGTGTCTTCCATGAGTCAAGCCAATCTCTCCCGCAGCCTGAAGATCGTCCTCGCAGGCGTCGGTATCTGCGGGCTCATCGTGTACTTTGTTATACTCCCCACCGTGGGGAATGATCTACACGCCAGCTATCCGGAGTTTGCCGGGTGGCATTGGCCCTGGATGATCTTCCTCTGGTGTACCTCGATTCCCTGCTTCCTGGTGCTGGCGCTGGGCTGGAAAATCGCCGCCAACATTGGCGCGGACCGCTCCTTCTCGACAGAGAATGCCCGGCTGCTGCAGCGGATCGCCTGGCTGGCCGCCGGAGACACCGTTTTCTTCTTCACCGGGAATGTCGTGCTGTTCTTCCTGAGCATGAACCACCCCGGAATCCTGCTGGCCTCCCTGCTGATCTGCTTTGCCGGCGTCGCGGTGACGGTGGCCGCGATCTGCCTCTCCCACCTGGTGCAGAAGGCAGCGGACCTGCAGGAGCAGAGTGACCTGACGATCTGACGAGGTGCTGTATGGAGAACAGAAAGGAAAACGAGTGCCGGGGCGAGATCATCTTCAACATCGATGTCATGCTTGCCAAACGAAAAATGAGCCTGACAGAGCTCTCTCACCGGGTGGGCATCACCATGGCCAATATGTCGATCCTGAAGACCGGGAAGGCCAAAGCCATCCGCATCTCCACCCTGACGGCACTGTGTGAGGCGCTGGACTGCCAGCCCGGAGATCTGCTGGAGTACCGGAAAGGATAAGAACCATGGATATGCGTACAGATATGAGAAAGCATCGCAAGCGGTTGCTGCTTGCTGCCCTCTGCTCCTCTGCTGCCCTGTCGTCAGCGGGTGCTTCGGCCAGCGCGGCAGGCCCAGAGAGCTTCTGACCCGATTCATCCCCTCACCGGACGGAGCATACAAAATGAATGTCTATCGAAATGACGGCGGTGCGACCATGGACTGGTCCACAACTATTTCTGTAGTGGAAATCGCCACTGGACACGAGAGGAATGTTTACTTTCAATTTGATTATCGTTAGTTTCCAGGGGGAGTGAATCATGAGACATAGATTTCTGCTATTCCCCTTTATGATGGCTGCCTGCATTTTCTGCCTGACTTCATGCAGAGGATTAACCAGCCGAGAGAGCATTGTAAGTCTGTATCTGGAAAATGCAGGAGCTTTCCGCAGAGCTTCCGAAACCGGAGATTGGGAGGCTCTTTCGGAAATCAACGGAATCGAACGAATCGAGGCAGAAGAGCGGTGCATCAACATGCTTTGCGGCGGCATTGGCTTCGGATCCGGCACAAGCTATTACGGCATATTCTACTCTGATTCGGATGATCTTCTCGCAGTCAATGTCTCTCTGGCATGGTGCTGATTTTATTGCTGACTAATATGGAGATTGCAAAAATGAAACGAATCGCGTTGTTGTTATGTATAGTACTCATGGCGCTTTCAATGACAGGCTGCACAAGGGGATATCATTACGATCAATTCGATGTGGAAAAGGAAGGTAATGTCGATGTCATCGTCATCGCTCGCAAATCAATCATGAGCAACCGAGAAGAATCTGAAACGAGGTATTATTCGCTTGCCAGTGGTGACCGCATCTGCTTATCAGAGCCGTTTGAGCCTGATCCAGCCACATTCTACACGATTCCAAATGGTTGTTTTAAATCATACAATGACAGGGATAGAAACAAGGTTCTGAACCGACTTGACCATATGGCTCTGAAGGATGAGGCAGGGAATCAGGTGCCTGTGAGCGAAACACATGCAAGGATTTTCCAGCATATAGCCGAGCTGGAACATGACATGTTTCATATTCGCTTGATCGAAACAGGAAACCAGACATTTGTTTACCTTGAACTGAATGTAAATCTGTGGACTCCTTGCTGCCTCTATTGGTACGATCGCGATGCTGATGCAATGGTGCTTTTGCATGAATGGGATGAGGAAGAGGTCATCGGTTTACGGCTTCGCAACATTACATTGGCCGGTCAAGACAAGTCGAACTGAGCGCCATGCCCAATCAGTCAGGCAAAGCAGCCTGATCAAAGACATACTGCTCAATCATGCTGTACAGGAGGAGCGATGACCATGAAACGCCTGATACGGTTTGGGCGATGATCCTGCAAATGCTGTAATTTATTAATTGGTTTGGGAAAGGCAGGAGAAGACGAATGTTGAAGAAACTATGGACAGTGCTGCTGGCTGTCATCCTTTGCGCCGGTGCGGCTTTGTCTGTAAGCCTTGCCGAAGAACAAGAAGTATTCCTCGGTTCGTTTTCAACGGAAAAAACCTACAGCGGTGATCTTCTGTTTTATGCCCTTCAGACGGCAGAACAGGTTGAATCGTACCGGGAGATCGTGGTCACGGTGTATGAAACGGCTTCCGATACCCCGGTCTTTTCGTTCAGGCCGGACAGAGCGTCTGATCACTGGGGAATATGCTGGGAGCGGGGCAGCTATGACATCTGGGTTCAGTCCGCGGATATCGGCACGTGCTGCTGGGAATACCTCGACGGGGAATGGAAGCGCAATGACGGACGCGTGCGTCCGGAGTACATCGTTTCACGTTGGGACAGCGTATACAAGGATCATCCCGATACTTGGACTTCTATGTATCGCACGCTGACAGACCCTCCTGCGGCTTTTCCCGCCGCTGAGATGGTGCGGGCTGCTGTGCAGGATGACTTCTGCTGTGTGATAAAAGCAGGAGGAACGGAACTGACCGTCCGCGACATCTTTGCGCGCGTAATCTTCATTGAATTCTTCGGAACAGAGCTGACGATTGAAGAAGACCAGACGGCAGGTGCAAACAGCTTTACGACTGCTGACTCGGTGAGCTTCGAATTCTTCACCGGTTCTCCGGAGAATGGCGGGACCTTCCCGGTGGGATGCTATCGATTCGACGGCCAGGACAGAATTGCCTTCTCTTCCGCACCAGGAGAGGATCCGGTTATTGTCTGCAAGCCAGCGGACAGCGGCTTTGGGGATCGGTTGGGATACGTGATGCTTGCGGTCATGATGGCCGGAGGCAATTCCGATGCTCTCAGTAAGGATCAGATTTTCTCCCTTGTACAGGAACATCACGATTTCCTTTTCCAGTGCATCACCGACAACGATCCCGACCGGGCAAAAGAAGTGACAGGCATTCAGGACATCCATGTGGAGAAGGATGCCTATGTGGAATTCTACTGCGGCGGGTCCGGCTTGGTTCCCTCTTCCAGCTATTATGGATTTTACTACAGCCCGGACGACCTCCCGCTCGCGGTTGATGTTACGGTGACAGAAAACCTGCGACCTGAAGGCAACGGATTTGGATGGAAACAATCAGGTGGATTGGACGGAGATAACTGGTATTATACGGAACGGATCATGGAAAACTGGTATTACTATGAATCGCATTACTGATCATTCAGAGGGTAATCGCACCCCTTGCCGCCACTCAGTTTTTGCAGTATAATATCCTCGTGGAATAACCCCATCCGCCACAGCAGCCAGCCCCCCTGTTATCACCCTGATAACAAAATGATAACCGGAGGCTGTAGAGGCAGTGGAACAGGAATACCACAGAGATGCAGAGCAGCCACCAGTACGACGACGCATGGAAATTATACAGAATGCGTTAGGCCTTGAAGAGTGGGAATAAGATCCGAGATTCTGAAACCCGCATGAAATAAGGGTTTCCGGGCGGGCAGACCCCCGCGTGGCAACAATTTGGCAACAAAAATCCACATTAACGAAAATGAGGGCTAACTGATTTTGTGAAAGTCAGTTAGCCCTGTTTTGATGCAGATTTTTCGGAAGGATGGAGGTGTCATTCGTGATCATCGTCGGCGTGTTCCTGAAGCCCGGCAACAAGATCATCCATCAGTCTCTGGGACGGAACTTTCACCCACCGCCGGGCGGTATCGCCATCGGGGAAGTTGTATCGCCACTGGTCGTAGGCTTCCCGGGTGATCTCACCCTTCCGCAGGGCGTTCGCCACCGCCTGCCATTCGTACAGCATCCAGTGCAGCTCAGCCGCCTGCTGGCTGTCACGAAGATTCACCCGCAGACATACATCGCCGTCAAATTCATCTACATAGAAGCCATAGCGGTCTTCCAATGTGAAAAGTGTGTGCATAAGAACGACGTAGGAATCGATATCATTACCGTGAACGGAAAAACAAAGATGTAATTTGGCAGGAACACAGCAAGATACAAAAGATAAAGAGTCCCCCGTATCCGCATCGGTTGGCAATACAGACCGGTCGAAAGATACGGGAGATCTCTTTTTTTGCGTTTTTCTTATCGAGTATTATGCCGGACGAACCCTACAACCACAGAGCGCAGCTCTGGTAATCAGGGGGTTCGAAGCGCCCGGGAAACGGGCCGGCAGGCCCCGGGACTGGGGGCGGAGCCTACCAACAAGCAATGTGCAAAATGTAAGCATTTTGCCCTGCTTGCCAGTATTATCCCGAATTTGGGGAAAGCATTATCGCCCGAAAAGCTCGGCAACTAAGCGTTTTAGTAGGGAGTATTATCAACTTACCGGTGGAACAGTAACGCTTTTGATCAAATTGTTACTTATTATTTCTGAGCAAATGAAGGTGAAGGAACAAGCCAAACATGACTGCTAATAAGCTGGAATGATTTTTCCATTAACCATTCTTTAACAAAACCCTGACAAAACATAAACAAACCTCCGTTATGATAAGCCTGTCAGTTGGAAAGCTGACGGACGAAGAAAGAAAATCATGACGGAGGTTTTTGATATGAAAAACAATGTGAAGTATCTGGTCACCGGCGCGGCGGGATTCCTGGGCGGCACTATCTGCCGTCAGCTGATCGAGCGGGGCGAAAATGTGCGGGCCTTCGTGCTGCCGGGCGATCCGGCCATGAAATATGTGCCCCAGGGAGCGGAGATCGTGGAGGGTGATCTGACCGATATGGCTTCCCTGGAAAAGCTGTTCGCCGTGGAGGAAGGCACAGCGACCATCGTGCTGCACATCGCCAGCATCGTCACCGTGAACCCGGATTATTCCTCCAAGGTGATGGAGGTCAACGTGGACGGCACCAGGAACATCATCCGCTTGTGCCTCTCCCATCCTGAATGCAAAAAGCTGGTCTACTGCTCCTCCACCGGGGCCATCCCGGAAGCGGCCATGGGAAAGGCCATCAAGGAAGTGCGCCGCTTTGACCCGGACGAGGTGGTGGGCTGCTACAGCCGCAGCAAGGCCATGGCCAGCCAGGCAGTGCTGGACGCGGTGCATGAGCAGGGGCTCAACGCCTGCATCGTCCATCCCAGCGGCATCATGGGCCCGGAGGACTACGCCATTGGTGAAACAACCGGCACGCTGATCAAGATCATCAAGGGCCAAATGCCCGCGGGCATTGACGGCTCCTTTAATCTTTGCGATGTGCGGGATCTGGCGGCGGGCACCATTGCAGCGGCAGACAAGGGCAAGGCCGGAGAATGCTACATCCTGGCCAATGAGCCCGTGTCCTTCCGGGATTTCTCCCGTATGGTCAGCGACGAAGCGGGCTGCAAAAAGGTGGGTATGTTCCTGCCCATCTGGGCGGCCAACATGATGGGCGGCATGATGGAAAAGCAAGCCAAGAAGAAGGGCACCAAGCCCATGATGACCCGCTTCTCAGTCTATAACCTGGCCCGCAACAATCAGTTCGATTCCACCAAGGCCATCCGGGAGCTGGGCTATTCCACCCGTTCCTATCGGGATACCATCCATGATGAGATCCAATGGCTGAAGGAAACGGGCAAGATCGCCTGATCGGGAGGAAAAACGATGCTGGAATATATGCTGGCCTTTGAAGTTGCCGCACTGGTGACGGCTGCATTCTTCGGATACTTTCGTTTCCTTCAGAAAAAGAATAGGGAGCAGGAGGGCTAAAGCACTATGAATAAAACGGTATGTGTCATCACCGGCGGCGGCAGCGGCATGGGTTTGGCTGCGGCCAAGGAAATGTCCAAGGATAAGATCATCGTGCTGACCGGGCGGACGGTAAAAAGCTGGAAAACGCCGTGAACGAATTGACGGCTCTGGGCTATGAGGCCCACGCATTTGCCTGCGATGTCTCACGGCGGGAGGATGTACGGGCCTTGGCGGAATACGCGGCTTCTCTTGGAGAAATCAAAAACACGATCCACGCCGCCGGACTGTCGCCCGCTATGGCCAAGCCGGAGCAGCTTTTGCGGGTCAATGCTCTGGGTACGGTGCACGTCAATCAGGAATTCAGCCGTTTGATGCACGCCGGCGGCGTGATCGTGGACGTCTCCTCCAACGCTGCCTATGTGCTGCCAGACTTTCTGGTGGGCAAGGGGCTGTGTCGCCTGGCGGAACGTGATGAAGAAAAGTTTGTAAGCCACCGCCTGAAGCTGTGCAGCCTGGTGCCGGGAGACTACCGG